>CACZQG010000195.1 GCA_902783235.1 uncultured Ruminococcus sp. | reverse complement strand
TCGCCGTTCACCTCAATGACTTTTATCTCAACATCGTCATTTATCATGAGGGAATCACCGGGTTTTCTTGACAGGATAAGCATATCATTTCTCCTTTCCCTCTTTAAAAAGATTATATCTTATGGGATGATCCTCTTCCAGGATAAGCTGCATACCTTTCCTGGTATCCAGATTTATTATTATAGGACTTTTCAGGTTTACGGTACAATCCTCTATGTTATCCTTAACGACCATCATGACCCAGTACTCATATGTACCCTTACCCAATATTTCCATTGCTTCCTTCCGGAAGTCAGGCTTATAGGCAGGTATGAGTGCAGGATTTGCTATAATAAAACAAAGACCCGAATCCTCCACAGACTGAAGCCATACATATTCACCGTTAAAATCGTCATCGTATATCATTATAAATCTGCTGTATTCTTCAAAGCCATATATTTTTTCTTCAAAAGTGAATATATCCTCTTCATTCACTTCAACTTCTCCGAAATCTCTTGTAAGTACTTTCATATTTACCTCACTCAATAGAATTGATAGTACATCACCGCACAAACGGAATATATCTCAAAGCGGTATTGCTTTCATTTAGTCCGCCGTACATAAACCTTGGTGTTATCTGTGCATTGATGCCTTTATTTTTGACCCTCGTAGTTCGGATCCGAGCTGGGGGGGACATACTGGAATCCACCGATATACTCGATCTCCACCTCAGCAAGTCTCTGGATCTCCAGAGAATAATTGCTGGGTACAAATTCCATTTCCTGAGCTGCTTTTTTCCAGTCGGTGTGAGATTCACTTCTCTGCACCTCATGCTTAACAGTAGCAGGCTCCCAGGATATATCCACCTTTTCCGTAGGTATACGTCCTATAGTTGATTCAATGGTAGTGGCATACTTATTCATGAAGTCCTGCTTTGCAATATCCACAACTGTAATACCGTCAGCCTGACCGTTTGCCATTCTGTTGCCTCGGCTCACATAACGTGATGTTGCCTCATTAGCTGCCTGCTGCGTTTTTGCAGGTGCTTCTCTCATAACATCGGCTATGGTCTTCATGCCCATACTGCGGCGCATATCACTGGAGTCCATTCTCATCTGAATATCTTTTGTTTCATTATTGATCTTCAGAGGAGTGATATTCATATCCATTTCCGGAGGCTCTATCTCAGGAGTAGTGAGCTTGGCATTTTCCATATGGATCTCATATTGTATAGGAATAGTTTTTATTTTTATAAGCTGTGTATTCATTAAAAGCACCTCCTATATTGCCAAGGCTTTTATTTTATATAGTCCATAAGTGACTGAGGAAGCACTTTAGAACCAAACTGTAATGTTAAAAGCCATGAATATTCCATATTTTTATTGTTTACCAGTTCGTCTGTCTCCTTGATATATTCAAGTTCATTCTGTATTTTTGTAAGAACATCCTCTTCATCCTCTAAACGTGAGGTATGTCTGTCAAGGTAATTTGTTCTTATACCGATATCGGATATCTCATTTACAAGATCGCTAAAGCCCTCTTTAAGGTGATCGTTGAGAACTGCCAGCTTTTCAAAATTCTGCGGATCATGTAGGCAGTCTGACATTTCCCCTATTATCTGATACAGGTTATTTGGGGCATTGAAGGACACCTTGTTACCCTTATCATCGGTATACTCCATCTCTGTATATCCATAGCCTAAAGCGTCAAGTCCCGATACAGTCATATTAAATGCTGTTCTGGGATCAACTGTACCGTTTTTAACAGCCATGTTTATTCCCACATCTATATAAACGCTGCGGCTGAAATCCACCTCGGCACCGGATATTTCGCTCTTGAACAAACCGTCCTGCTTATATATCCTGTTGACAGACGTGCCATTGTAGCATAGTTCACCGCCCTGATTCACTGTAAAGGGAACATCTTTATTATTTGTGCCGCCCAGCAGATAGCATTCATTGTATTTACAGTTAGCAAACTCTACTATCTGATTCTTTACAGCATCAAAATCTATAGCGAATATCTCAGCCGCTGTCTCCTTAGGACCGTTAAGAGCTTCGATACATTTTGCATGAACATTATCCACTATATCCTTTATGGAAGTAAGATTACTTTCAGCAACGGAAAGAGTCTCACCTGCTTTTTTGACGTTTTCCTGGATCTGTTCATTCTTATAGAGCTGTGTACGGATCGAAAGTGCCCTGGTACCGTCAGAAACATTATCTGACATTTTATTCAGCTTTCTGCCGGAATGAATCCTTTCACCGGACTGATTATATAATTCGAGAGAATTATTCAGATTATTAAGATAATTTCTCGACATAAATGTATTAGTAATTCTCATTTCACATTACCTCCATGCATCAGACTGCTGTTCTGTTGATGATAACGTCAAGCAGGTCGTCCATTACCGTCATCATTCTTGCCGCAGCCTGGAATGAACGGTTATAGGTCATCATGTTTACAGTCTCTTCACTCTCGCTTATTCCGGCTACCTC
>CACZQG010000194.1 GCA_902783235.1 uncultured Ruminococcus sp. | reverse complement strand
ATGTAAAGTGTCGGCTAAGAGGTGACATATGAAGATCAAAAAAATAGCGGCACTGATCCTGCCGGCAGCTATCATGGCACTGATTTTTTATTTTTCATCTCAGAATGCCGATACTTCCTCAAAAACCAGCGGAGGTATTGCTGAATTCATAGCCAGGGTTTTCTGCGATACGGATAAGCTGTATTCAGGCGAAAGGGTGTGGGTGATCAATACCCTTCAGGTCATAATAAGAAAGGGTGCTCATTTTACCATTTATATGATACTGGGCTTTTTCATGGCAAACCTTATGGGCTCTTTCGGTATAAGGTATTGGTTTTCACCGATCATTTGCTTTATATACGCTGTCAGCGATGAGATCCATCAGTACTTTGTTCCGGGAAGAAGCTGTGAGATACGGGATATGTTCATCGATCTTTCAGGCAGTATACTGGGAACTCTTGCATTCGTGTTAACTCTCAGGATAGTAAGGAGGATAAAAAATGGCTGGAGCCTCTGAATTATTTGATTTGCGGAGATTGTATTATTATGAAAGCGGTAATATCTTTACCGGCAGCAAAGGCGAATTCAATTTTAAGATAATCCCGGATACAAAGGAAAAGAAGCTGAATGTGAGCCTATGGCACGGTATTATATGCTCTGACCTTGCTGAGATGGATAAGCAGGAGGAATTTACCCTGGATGAAGAAGGCTTTGAAGAAATGATAAAATGGCTGGAGAATGAGTACAGAGAGTTTGAAAGCCAGTAATCATAAAAGGCAGTTTTAAGCTGCCTTTTTTTAAAGGAGAAAAAATGATAGAAAGAATTATTAATGAGATACATACTCCATGTTATATAATAGATGAGAATAAGCTTGTTTCTAATCTGGAGATACTGAAAAAAGTGATAGACAGGACAGATTGTAAGATCCTGCTGGCACAAAAGGCTTTTTCAAATTATAATTTTTATCCTCTGATATCGGAATATATTTCCGGGGTGACTGCCAGCGGCATCAATGAGGCAAGACTGGGACATGAGTATGTCAAAGGAGAAAACCATGTATATGCCCCTGCTTTTACAGAGGCAGATATGGAGGAGCTTACAGAGATATGTGATCACATAGTTTTTAATTCATTCTCTCAGTGGAAAAAACATCGGGAAAGGATACTATCATGCAAAAGAAATATACAGTGCGGTATCAGAGTCAATCCCGGTTACTCTGAGATTGAAACAAAAATATATGACCCCTGTGCCCTGGGATCGAGAATGGGTGTTACTCTGGAATGCTTTGAGGAAAGCCTTCTGGAGGGTATAACGGGGCTGCATTTTCATACTATGTGTGAACAGAATTCGGATACGCTGGAACGTACTGTAAAGGTTGTAGATGAAAAATTCGGAAAATACATAAGCCGTATGAATTGGATAAATTTCGGAGGCGGTCATCATATAACCCGTGAGGATTATGACATTGAAAAGCTGATAGAATGTATCATGTATTTCAAGAACAAATACGGAGTTCAGGTGTATCTGGAACCGGGAGAGGCTGTAGCACTGAATGCTGGCTGGCTTGCGGCGACTGTACTTGACATAGTACATAACGGCATGGATATAGCGATCCTTGATGCCTCAGCTGCCTGTCATATGCCTGATGTGCTGGAAATGCCCTATCGGCCTTATGTTATAGGAAGCGGCGAACCCGAGGAAAAGAAGTACACCTATCGCTTTGGAGGAAATACTTGTCTTGCAGGCGATATTATAGGGGATTATTCCTTTGATGAGCCTTTAAGGGCAGGGGATAAGGTGATATTCTGTGATATGGCTATTTACTCAACTGTAAAGAATAACACGTTTAATGGTATTGGTCTGCCATCCATCGGGGTTTTGAAAAGGAATGGAGAATTTGAGGTGATCAAAAGCTTCGGATATGATGACTTTAAAATGAGACTGGGCAGTGATAAATATGAATTATGATATGTCAGACTGTACCCTTTGCCCCAGATGCTGTCATGCAGACAGAACAAAAGGGAAGGGAATGTGCGGTACAGGAGAAAGCATAGTCATAGCCAAAGCATATCTTCATAAATGGGAGGAACCGCCTGTCAGCGGTAAAAATGGTTCGGGAACAGTATTCTTTTCAGGATGCAGTCTGAAATGCTGTTTCTGTCAGAATCACATAATAAGCCACGGAGCCTTTGGAAAAAAGATCACTACAGACAGGTTGGGAGATATTTTTCTTGAATTGCAGGAAAGGGGAGCCGAGAATATAAACCTTGTCAGCGGCAGTCATTTTGTTCCGGGGATAATAAACGCTCTTGATAAAGTAAAGCACAGATTGCATATACCTGTGGTATACAACAGCGGAGGCTATGAAAAGCCGGAAACGCTTCGGATGCTCCGTGGGTATATAGACATTTATCTTCCCGATGTCAAGTATTATTCGGACGAGCTTGCTGAAAAATATTCCGGTGCCGTGGATTATACATTATGTGCCATAAATGCTGTGAAGGAAATGCATTATCAGCAGCCGAAGCTTGTTTATGACGGAGAAAAGCTTTTGAAGGGCCTTATAATACGGCATCTGATACTTCCCCGATGCCGTCACGATTCTATGAGGGCGCTGGAGCTCATACATGATATCCTGCCTGACAAAAGCTATCTTATCAGCCTTATGAGTCAGTACACACCGGCATACAAAAGCTGTGAACATAAAGAGATAAACAGACGGATCACCGGGTTTGAATATGATTCCGTTGTAGATAAAGCTATAAGCCTGGGCATGGAGGGATTCTTTCAGGAAAGAAGTTCGGCAGAAAAGGATTTTATACCGGATTTTGATCTGGAAGGCGTGGATGGTATTTAAAGCAACAGCTTACAAGATCGTTAAAGTATTGCTGAAGCTTTTTTTGACGATAATTATTACAAAAACCTATTGACAAATAAGAAAATTTAGTGTATAATATATATTGTTGAGATTACAACTTGAAAAAAATGAAAAAGGAGAATTAATTATGCTTTTAGTAACAACAGATAAGATCGAAGGAAGAGAACTGGAAACACTGGGAATGGTATGCGGAAGTACAGTTCAGACTGTAAATGCGGTAAGAGATATCGGTGCTGCGTTTAAAAACCTTGTTGGCGGTGAGGTTAAAAAGTATAATGAGATGATGGCTAATGCAAGAGATCTGGCTACCAACCGTATGGTTGAACAGGCTAAGTCTATGGGTGCCGATGCTGTCGTATGTGTAAGATTCAGTTCTGCACAGGTAATGCAGGGTGCTGCTGAGGTAATGGCAAGCGGTACTGCTGTGAGATACAAATAATAAGAATAATAAAAGTGCTCGCTGTCCCGGCGGGCACTTTTTACAGTCAGGCAGTTCTCCATATATTTTAGGCAACACCGCACAAAGATCGCTTGAAAGCTTTGTATGGTATTGCCTTTATTCTATTCTGTACTATCCTGAAAGCTATGAAGGGTGGTAATAAACATACAGGAAAGATGATGAAATCGTCAACATTTAAAATAATTACTGCCTGAGAAGACTATTTTTATTATTTATCCCAAAATTTATTGACCATATTGACAATGACCTGAAAAACGTTTATACTAAATATGTAGTATTATGCGTAAAAATGTATTTTTATGGGAGGCGTAAGGCTTGAATATATGGCATGATATAAGTCCTAAAAGGATCAGCGCAGATGATTTTGTAGCTGTAGTGGAAATACCCAAAGGCAGTAAGATCAAATATGAACTTGACAAAGAGACAGGCTTTATAAAGCTTGACAGGATACTTTACACCTCTACTCACTATCCTGCTAATTATGGTCTGATACCAAGGACATATGCCGATGACGGTGATCCGTTGGATGTTCTTATATTCTGTTCGGAAACACTTTACCCCAGTGTGCTTGTACGGTGCTATCCTATAGGAGTTATCAGAATGAAGGACAGCGGACGAAGTGATGACAAGATAATCGCTATTCCCTTCGATGACCCTAATTACAATACATATAAGGATATAGATGAGCTGCCTAAGCATATTTTTGATGAGATGATACACTTTTTTACGGTGTACAAGGAGCTTGAAAACAAGACAACGGCGGTGAATGAGATCGAGAATGCGGAAAGTGCCAAAGCGATAATCTCCGCTGATATTGAGCACTATATAGATAAGTTCTGCAAGTGAGCCGCAGATCTCATTATGGATCAAAAGCTATCCTGAGATCACCTTTCAGATTTGCCGTACAGAGATGCTGATCTGTATAGATATTTATTGTGCCGGCAAAAAAGAAAACACCGGAAAATCAAAAATTATATATACCGAAAGGAAAGTAAACATGAATGTAAAAGCAAGCGAAGTATTGTTCAATTCCGAGAAGAGTGTAGCTCCCCTGGGGCTTATTGCCCTTGAAGGCGCACAGGAACAGGGTAAGATGATCGACAGTTACCTTGTGGATTGGGCAAAAAAAGGCGGATATGATGTGGATACACTGCTTATCAAAAACCAGTGTCCCAGATTTGCTTCAGGTGACGGAAAAGGTATTATTGACTCAACTGTCAGAGGCAAGGACATATTCATCATTGTGGATGTAGGTAACTACAGCTGCACATACAAAATGTTTGGCAAGGAGAATTCCATGTCTCCCGATGATCACTATCAGGATCTCAAGAGAATAATCCAGGCTATATCCGGTAAGGCTCACAGAATAAATGTAATCATGCCTATCCTTTACGGTGGAAGACAGCACAGAAGAAGCTACCGTGAATCACTTGACTGTGCAGTAGCACTCCAGGAATTACAGGCTATGGGAGTTGCCAATATCGTAACTTTTGATGCCCATGATCCAAGAGTTCAGAATGCGATCCCTATCATGGGCTTTGATAATGTTATCCCTTCCTATCAGGTATTAAAATCACTTTTTAAGAATGTTGAGGATCTGGTTATCAACAAGGACACATTTATGGTTGTAAGTCCTGATGAAGGTGCTCTTAACAGAAATATGTACTATGCTTCCGTGCTTGGAGTTGACATGGGTATGTTTTATAAGAGACGTGATTATTCACGCATTGTGGACGGCAGAAATCCTATTGTGGCTCATGAATACCTTGGTAACTCAGTTGAAGGCAAGGATGTATTTGTAGCCGATGATATTATCTCCTCCGGTGAATCAGTTCTTGATATTGCTTACGCTCTTAAAGCAAAGAAGGCAAAAAGATTCTTCGCTTACAGCACCTACGGTCTGTTTACCAACGGTCTTGAAAAATTTGACAAAGCATATGAGGAAGGCTGCATTTCAGGTGTATTCGGTACAAACCTTACCTATCGCTCTCCCGAACTGCTCCAGAGACCCTGGTTCCATGAGGTGGATGTTTCTAAGTACATTTCTTATTTTATCGCATCTATTAACCACGATGTATCTATAAGTACTGTTATAGATCCTCATGAGAAAATCAAGACTCTTCTTTCCAAGCATAAGTAATAGGAGTCATGGGAAGGCGCTTGGATTAAAATTATTTGTATTGAAAGAATAAATCATATAATCATGTCGCAGATCTCCGCCGTCTTTCAGACGGCGGGTCATTTAAGACAACACCGCACAAAGACCGCTTGGAAGCTTTGCACGTCATCTGCTTGCAGATTTTCCTTTATCTTGCACAAAATCTCTTTTGACATATGCCAGTGTTTCACCAAATCTTTGATTTGGATCGAAACACAAATGCCCTTGGGGTACGCCAGTATGCCTGCATCGATT
>CACZQG010000193.1 GCA_902783235.1 uncultured Ruminococcus sp. | reverse complement strand
CTCCTCTAATAGTACACAGGCTTTGGCTGAGACAGCAGGAATTGCTTCTGCCGCCGAAAGAGAAATACAGCTAATGGATGACAATACCGATAAAAATATTGAAACAGTAAAACAGATGATTTTTTTCATATATTACCCCCACGCATTTATGATCTGTATTGTGCATTGACCTGAGGAAATACACATCTGCGATCTAATATTGATCCCCCAACTAAATCTTGAATTTTCTGCTTGTCTAAATACTGAACTTCTGCGTCGGAAAGGCTTGAAATACGCCAGTATTTCTGCACCTTCCCTCCTTGAATTTCAGCATTTATTCTTCGCATAAATCTTCAAGATTTAATTGGAACATCAATAAAAAATTACTGTGCCAACATGATTTTAACAATATTTAATATGCTTTTCAACACAACTTTCAACACCTGTTGAAAGTCTGACCCCTTGATTTAGCTTTATTTTAACCACTTTGTAACATTTTTGTAATCAGTTTCCACAGGAAATAGTTACAAAGAAATTAACAAGCTGTTAAAAACCGGAAATCTTTAAACATAGTTTTCAAGAAAATGCCAACATTATCCCACAATACTTCAACACTGTTAACAGTGAGATGACTGAGTATATGATCTTTCAACTTTTCAAAAAAATACAAACATTTCAAGGTTGAAAAAAAATCCGGTAAAAACAACGCTGAACAGCGGTACGGTGTGTATTTCAACAATTTATACAGCCCCTACTACTACTGCTAATATATAACTTATATATTATATTATTATATATAAAAGAATGCAGAAGGTCTGATGGGGAAAAAAGGAAAACAAAAAGAGGAGTTTTTTATGAGTATGAGATTTACCTGTAATAAGGATGATATGACATCTGCTATAGGAAATGTTTCAAAGGCTGTTCCTCCAAAATCAAATATAACAGCTCTGGAAGGAATAAAGCTGGAACTGAATGGAAATAAGCTGACACTTACAGGCTATGATATGGAAATAGGAATAACCACCGAAATTGAATGCACATCCTCCGATACAGGTGAGATAGTGCTGAATTCAAGACTGTTCAGTGAATCCACAAGAAGAATGGCATCGGAAACCATTGAATACAGTATTGATGAAAATCTGAATATGACCATAAGCGGAGGAAATGCAGAATATCAGATACCGGCAATGAGTGCAGAGGAATATCCGGCATTACCGGATATTGATATGCTGGATCCTATCGAAATAAGTCAGCCTGTAATGAAATCCATGATAAATCAGACGGTATATGCCGTATCAACAAATGATGCAAAGCCTATAATGACAGGTGAATTGTTTGATATTGAAAACGGTGAGATGAATATTGTGGCAATTGATGGATTCAGACTGGCAGTTAGAAAGGAAAAGATCTCATATACCGAAAAGAAAAAATTTATCGTGCCTTCAAAATCATTAAAAGAAGCAGCAGGTCTTATGCAGGATGATGATGAAAAGAAATGCAGCATCTATGTGAATACAAAACACGTTTTATTTGATATAAACGGTTACAAGATCTTTACAAGACTTCTGGAAGGAGAATTTCATAATTACAGAAGCAGTATCCCTGCAGAAAGCGACACAAATGTATTGGTAAAGACCGGTGATATGATGCAGGCGTTGGAAAGATGCGCTCTGCTCCTGAATGATAAGAATAAGTCTCCTGTAAAATGCAGATTTGAAAATAATAAAATAGATATTGAATGCCATACTGCTATAGGTAAGCTGGAGGATTCCATCAATGCTGAAATAAACGGCAGCGAGCTTATTATAGGCTTTAATAATAAATATATACTGGAGGCATTAAGAGCTGCAGATACAGACAAGGTGAATATAGGTATGAACGGCTCGAAAAAGGCTGTAAAAATAACACCTTCTCAGGGAGATCATTTCATATTCATAGTTATGCCATTGCAGATAAGAGGTTGATGCTTATGAGTGAAATAATAGAAACACAGATAAAGACTGAATTTATAAAGCTGGATCAGCTGCTTAAATTTTCGGGATTATGTGATACCGGAGGCTTTGCAAAGGAGCTGATACAGCAGGGAGAGGTCATGGTCAATGGTGAAGTGTGCACCATGAGAGGAAAAAAAATCAGAAGCGGTGATACTGTTTCTGCCGGAGAATATACGGTAGTGGTCAAGTAATATATAAACGGCGGTAAAAATGTATGTAACGGCAATAAAGGCAGATAAGTTCAAAAATCTTGAAAATGTTATGATAGAGCCGCACCCGAAATATAATATAATAACCGGAATGAATGCTCAGGGAAAGACAAATCTTCTGGAGAGCATATGGCTTATGACAGGCTGCCGCAGCTTCAGAGGCTCTAAGGACAGAGATCATATCGGTATTGGAAAGCCGTTTATGGAAATAGGCATAGGCTTTGATGACGGGCGGCGGATACAGACTATTGATTACAAAATGTCCAGAGAAAATATCCGCAAAAAGGATATAACTCTCAACGGAGTGAGTATAAAAGGAACCAACGGTCTCTTTGACGCATTCAAGGCGGTGATATTCACTCCTGATGATACAGAGCTTATAAAAGGCTCTCCCGAAAAGCGAAGAAGCTTTACTGATCTGTGCTGCTGTCAGCTGAATCCTCATTGTATGGACAGTGTGAGAAGATTTGAGCTTATTATGGAGCACAGAAATAATCTGCTGAAAGCAATATCCCAAAAAGGACAGTCAGCTGATACCATGGAAATATGGGATACTCAGGCAGCTGCTGTGGGTACACTGCTGTCAATAAAAAGGGCAGAATATATAAGTAAATTTTCACAGGAATGCTCGGCACTTTACAGTAATATAACCGAAGACAGAGAAAAGCTTACCATAGAATATAATTCAGGAGTATTCGGCAGTACTGTTCCCGAAAAGGAAGAAGCAGCGGCTTTATATCTCAGCAAGCTGAAAAAAAGCTTTGAGGATGATGTGAGACTCGGCTATACACTTTGCGGTGCTCACAGGGATGACCTTTCCATCAGGATAAACGGTCTGAATATAAAAGAATTCGGCTCACAGGGGCAGAAAAAAACCGCAGCACTGGTAATGAAGCTGGCACAGGCTCAGATATATTATCGTGACAGGCGGGAAGCTCCGGTGATACTCCTGGATGATGTAATGGGCGAGCTGGATGAAAGCAGACAAAGACTTGTCTTTGAGGTAATAAAGGATATGCAGGTGTTTATAACAGCCTGTAATGAAAACTCTGTTACGGAACTGTCTGAGGGGAAGATATTCACCGTCAAGAACGGGCAGGTAAAGGAACGAAAATAAGAGGTGCATCATGTATCTTCATATTGGCAATGATGTAAATGTGATGATAAGAGACATAGTGGGGATATTTGATATAGAAAATACCACCACGGGAAAAAATACCTCCGGGCTTCTTGAAAGAGCCACAAGAGAAAAGCGAATAATAAATCTTTCTGCCGATCTGCCAAAAAGCTTTGTTATAACAAATAAAGGCGGAGAGGAAAGGATATATATATGCCAGCTGTCGGCTTCCACTTTGAGAAAAAGACTGGAGAGCATCAGCAATTGAAAAAATAATAAAATAAAGCCGGTTTTCAACAACTTTAAAGTAAAATGTTGAAAGCAGTGGCTGAAAATACAAGGGAATACCGATAAAAATGCAGCTGCACGACAGGCAGTTCAAAAGGGGTCATATGGGAAAGATGATACCCCGAATAGGAGGAAAAATAAATGTCGGCAAATCAGAATCAGAACTATGACGAAAATCAGATACAGGTGCTGGAGGGACTTGAAGCTGTAAGAAAGCGTCCGGGTATGTATATCGGATCAACAGGTCCCAGGGGACTTCACCATCTTGTTTATGAGATAGTGGATAATTCCATAGACGAAGCACTTGCAGGATTTTGTTCTGAGATAAGAGTTGAGGTACTGGAAGGAGATATAATCAGAGTATCCGACAACGGACGAGGCATACCAACAGGTATACATCCCACTGAGGGGATATCTGCTGCAACGGTAGTTTATACCATACTTCATGCAGGCGGTAAATTCGGCGGAGGAGGATACAAGGTGTCCGGCGGTCTTCACGGTGTTGGTGCATCTGTAGTAAATGCATTGTCCGAGTGGCTGGAGCTGACTGTAAAGGATGGAGAGCATATCCATTTCCAGCGCTTTGAAAGAGGAAATTACAGTGAGCAGCTAAAAGTAATAGGTGATACTACCGAGACCGGTACCTCAGTAATGTTTAAAGCCGATGGAGAAATATTTGAGGATACTCATTATGATTATGATGTGCTGCTTAAAAGACTTCGTGAGCAGGCATTTCTTAACGCAGGTATCAAAATAGTCTTTTCGGATAAACGTGATCCTGATGATATAAAAACCATGACACTTCATTATGAAGGCGGTATAAGACAGTTCGTTGATCATATCCATAAGACAAAAGGACTGGAGCCTCTTTCCGAAAAGGTGATATATGTGTCGGGTACTCAGGACGATTCCTTTGCGGAGATCGCTATGCAGTACAATGACAGCTATAATGAGGTGATACTTTCCTTTGCCAATAATATCCACACCACTGACGGCGGTACTCATGAGACAGGCTTTAAAAACGCCCTTACCAAGGTGATAAATGAATACGGAAAAAAATTCGGTTTACTAAAGGACGGAGAAAAGCTGCTGGGTGACGATGTAAGAGAAGGTCTTACTGCCATAATCTCCGTAAAGCTTACCGAATGTGAGTTTGAGGGTCAGACTAAGGGAAGACTGGGTAATCCCGAGGTAAAAGGCTTTGTGGAAAAGATGATAGGCGAAAAGCTTATGAATTATCTTGAAGAAAACCCGGCAGATGCCAAAGCTATATTTGAAAAGTCAATGGCTGCTCAGAGGGCAAGAGAGGCTGCTAAAAAAGCAAGAGAAACTGCAAGAAGAAAATCTGCTATGGAAAATGCTTCCCTTCCCGGAAAGCTTGCAGACTGCTCAGAGCATGATATAGAGAATACCGAAATTTACATCGTGGAGGGTGACTCTGCGGGAGGCTCTGCCAAGGAGGGAAGAGACAGACGATACCAGGCGATACTTCCTCTTTGGGGTAAGATGCTGAATGTTGAAAAGACCCGTATAGACAAGGTATACGGCAATCTAAAGCTTATGCCTGTTATCACTGCGCTGGGTACCGGTATCGGTGAGGATTTTGACCTTACCAAGCTTCGTTACGGAAAAGTAATAATAATGGCGGATGCCGATGTTGACGGCTCCCATATCAGGACCTTGCTTTTGACATTCTTTTTCAGATTTATGCGTCCTCTTATAAAAAACGGCAATATATATATTGCTCAGCCTCCTCTGTTCAAGGTATTCAGGGGAAAGAAATTCAAATATGCTTTTTCCGATGAAGAAAGAGACAGGTATATAGAGGAGCTTACCAGTGAAAGCGGTGCCAAGCCGGATGTACAGCGATATAAAGGTCTTGGTGAGATGGATCCGGAGCAGCTTTGGGAAACTACAATGGATCCTGCTACAAGGACTATGCTGAGAGTTGAAATGGAGGATGCTGTAAAGGCAGACGAAACATTTACTATACTCATGGGAGATAAGGTAGCTCCCAGAAGAGAGTTTATAGAGACAAATGCCAAATATGTTCAGAATCTGGATATATAAAATAACAAGGCATAAGTATCGTTGCTTCAGATAAAGAGATAAGACCACTCCTGAAGTTGTGACCATATCACATATTTCAAGGGAGGCTAAATATCCAACGATACTATGAATTATAATTATAAGGAAAGAAGCAAAATTCCCCGGGAAGGTCACAGTCATCCCGGCGTGATCTAAGCGTGCATCACGCTTTGCTCCGAATTTAATAAAGGGAAAGGAAAAACGCATTAAATGGAAGAAGAAAAGGAAATAGTAACGCAGGAGCAGGAAACCGAGGATAATGAAGAAAGCACTCTTGTGATAGAAAAAAAACGCTATAGCATCAGCTATGATATGTTTGAGAATGCATATACAGTATTCCAGAAAAAGTATGTTTATCCAAGAGCATATATCATGTGCGGGATCCTGACAGCACTTGCAATAGCAAATGTGATAAATACTGCTGTGGGAGGAGCAAAGGGTAGTCTGTTGTCGTATATACTCATAGCGGCGTGTATAGCTCTTGCAGCTATCAATATCTATAACCCGAAAAAAGTCAAGAGAAATCTTATGGAGTCCATAAAGGGAATAGAAAATGATGTATATACCCTGGAGGTTTATCCTGACAAGCTGACTATTGGAACGGTTCTGGATCCTGTTGAACAGCGTGACAATGAGCCGGAGGAATATGAAGAAGTATTCGGTGATGTAACTCCCTCACCGGAGGAGATACAGAAATCGGATGTATATATCAACAGTACACTTCGTGTTACAGAACGCAGTGATTACTTTATGGTCTATATAAAAAAATCCATGTTTTATGTAATACCTAAAAGCGCTCTTACAGATGAAGAAATAAGAATACTCGCATCATACTTTAATGACAGGATCGGAAAATATTTTGCTTGTGAAGCAGATAAATAAAAAAGGAAGATATAAGAAATGTTTGATGATAACTCAAAGGTAATAAACGTCGATATTGACAAGGAAATGAGAAAGTCATTCCTTGAATATTCAATGTCGGTAATAGTAGCAAGAGCATTGCCGGATGTCAGGGACGGTATGAAGCCGGTTCACAGGCGTATAATTTACACCATGAACGAGTCTAAGAATACCTATGATAAGCCCTACAGAAAGTGTGCTTATACAGTCGGCGAGGTGCTGGGTAAATATCACCCTCACGGAGATGCTTCTGTCTATGATGCATTGGTGCGTCTTGCTCAGAAATTCTCACTGAGATATCCTCTTATTGACGGTCACGGAAACTTTGGTACCATTGACGGTGACCCTGCCGCTGCTTACCGTTATACAGAAGCGAGAATGTCCAAGATAGCCGGAGAGATGCTCACGGATATTGAAAAGGACACTATCCCATATACTACCAACTATGATGATAAGCTGAAGGAACCGGAGGTGCTTCCCAGCCGTTTCCCAAATCTTCTTGTAAACGGTTCTGTAGGTATCGCTGTAGGTATGGCTACAAATATACCTCCTCACAATCTGGGTGAGATAATAGATGCCATAGACCTGGTGATGGAAAATCCCGATGCAACTCTTGATGAGATAATGGAATATGTAAAGGGTCCCGACTTCCCTACCGGCGGCATGATAATGGGCAGATCCGGAATAAGAGCTGCTTACGGCACAGGCAGGGGCAAGATAACCCTGAGAGCAAAGACCTCCATCGAGGAGATAAAGGGCAGACAGTGTATCATTATCACCGAGATACCTTATATGGTCAACAAGTCAAGACTTGTTGAGGCAATAGCAAATCTTGCAAAGGAAAAGCGTGTTGACGGTATACATTTTGTAAGAGATGAATCCGGCAGAGACGGTATGCGTATCGTAGTAGAGCTTAAAAAGGATGCCATGCCGCAGATAGTGCTGAATAAGCTCTTTTCCTATACACAGCTTCAGGATACTGTAGGTGTTATCCTTCTGGCACTGGTAAACGGAGAGCCAAAGGTACTTACACTGAAAAGATGTATCGAGGAATATATAAAATTCCAGGTAGAAGTAATAAGAAGAAGAGTTGAATTTGATCTTAAAAAGGCAAAGGCAAGGGCACATATAGTTGAGGGTCTGTGTATCGCTACGGATAATATAGATGAGGTAGTTGAAATATGTAAGACCTCGGCAAATATCCCTGAATCAAAGGAAAGACTCCAAACCAGGTTTTCTCTTACAGAAGTGCAGTCTGAGGCTATAGTACAGATGACACTTGGTAAGCTTACAGGTCTGGAAAGACAAAAGCTGGAGGAAGAGCTGGCAGATCTTTATAAGAAGATCAAGAAAATGGAAGAAATACTTGCCGATGAAAATAAGGTACATGAAATCATTAGAGATGAGCTTGCAGAAATAAGACGCAAGTTTAATGATGAGAGAAGAACACAGATAGAATCTGTCAGCGGAGAAGTGGATATAGAGGATCTTATCCCCGTTGAGGACTGTGTAATAACATATACCAATAAAGGCTATATCAAGAGAATGACCCTTGATACTTATAAGACTCAGAACAGAGGCGGTAAGGGAGTTCAGGGCATGAAGCAGAGGGAAGAGGATTTCGTTGAGGAAATGTTTATCTGCTCTACCCATGATAATATACTATTTATCACAGATAAGGGATATATGTATAAGCTGAAATGCTATGAGGTACCGGAAGGCTCCAAGGCTTCAAGGGGTATGAATGCTGTAAATCTTCTGCCTCTTTCAGAGGGTGAAAAGATAGCAGCTATGATAAAGACCTCTAATTTTGATGAGGGATACTATATTGTTATCGTAACACGAAACGGAAAGATCAAGCGTACTCCCCTGCCTGCATATAGAAATGTAAGGAAAAAAGGTCTTATTGCAATAGTTCTTGAGGAAGGTGATGAAATAGCCGGAGTTCGTATGACCAATGGTGAATCTCAGCTGTTTGTCGCAACCAGAAACGGAAGAGCTATCAGAATAACCGAAAGCAGTATGAGAGCTATGAGCCGTACTGCAAGAGGTGTAAAGGCAATAACTCTTGTGGATGACGACCGGGTAGTATCAATGGCACGTATGCGAGAGGGTGCTTCCCTTCTCACTATTACCGATAAAGGCTACGGCAGGAGAACTGAGCTGGATGCATATAAGATACAGCACAGAGGCGGTATGGGTCTTAAAAACTATTATGTCAGCGAAAAATTCGGTCATGTCTGCGGCATAAAGGTAGTGGATGAGACTGATGATGCTATTATGATATCTAATGACGGTATCGTCATAAGAATAAGATGCTCGGATGTAAGGATCATGGGCAGATATGCTACAGGTGTAAAGGTAATGCGTCTGGAGGATGAAAGCAGAGTTGTATCCTTCACCCGTGCGGAGCACGATGATGATGAAGAAACTCAGGAGGTAGATCAGCCTACAGATGAGGAACTGGAACAGGATCGTATAAACAGCGAGGCTGAAAAGGAGGAAGCCGAGAAAGCTGTTGACGAAAAGCCTTCTGATGAGGAAGAATAAAGCAGGCTGTATTGGATGCAGTTGTTTCGGAAAGCTTTTGTGGTCTTTTTAGTCTGCTTCGACTATAATAAAAATACAACACCGTACAAAGCTGTTATAAGCTTTTGTGCGGTGTTTTTATAAGTGATATTGTATAAAAAAGTTCCCGGTAACTTTATGGCGAATACTCATATAGAAGTTATGCCCCTGAGCATTTCAAAGTTCTCAGGGGCATAGTACTTATTGTTACTAAGCTAAATCAGAATT
>CACZQG010000192.1 GCA_902783235.1 uncultured Ruminococcus sp. | reverse complement strand
AATAGTAAACGGCGAATGACCGGCGTTTGCTATGATTATTAAAAAACATAAGATCTATACGGAGGAAATTAAAATGGCAAAGCGTTCTATTCTGGACAGATACACAGCTTCAAGAAATTATATCGTTTCAAGAGGAAAGGCTCTCACCTTCCCTTCGGCAGCGTTCAACAAGCCCCTGGAGCCCAAGCAGGTATTTGGTGCTGTAATTGATATACCCATGTCACCTACTATACTCTCTACTATGGTATGCTTCATGAACGGTGCAGCAAATCTCTACTTCAATCTGGGCGGTGAATTTACAGGCGCTGCACAGCGTTACAGAGGTGTTGCACAGGCTTCCTTTGACTTTATTAAGAATGCTACAGACCTTCTTGACTGCTGCGAAAAAACAACTAAGTATGATATGCCTACACAGGGTAAGAACTTTGTTTATCTGCTGACAAAAAGCGGCGTATACAAGACAGTTATAACACCCGATGCTATCCCGGCAGAGGATGAGAGCAAAAGAAAACTGAATTATTATGTACAGCGTGTTATGAATGAGCTTCGTATTGCACAGCTCAAGGATAAGGCTGCCGGACTGGGTACAGGCTATGTATTGGCTGACAGACCCAAAGAGGATCAGTAATTATAATTTGTTGTTTTAACAATTAAACCGCCTCATTAATGAGCTTGGAATGCCCATATTCCCACTAAAAAGCCGTGAAAAATAAACAAATTCCAATTGTTCCTGTCTATCCACTTAAAACAAAACGCCAAACTTTGAAAAAACCCTTGCTTTTTTGACAAATTTGCTGTAGTATAATACTTACGACAAGTAATTTAAAGGAATTATGGTATGGTAGATTTTGAATTCAAGGATAAATATGATATAGATGATCTTGTAAGGATCGTGGGTATACTCAGAAGTCCCGGCGGATGTCCCTGGGATATAGAACAGTCACATAAGTCCATTCGTCAGGATTTTATAGAAGAGGTATATGAAGCTATAGAAGCCATTGACAATGAGGACAGTGAACTGCTTCGTGAAGAGCTGGGAGATGTGCTTTTACAGGTGGTATTCCATTGCCGCATTGAAGAGGAAAACAAGAGATTTGTATTCCATGATGTGTGTGATGAGGTATGCAAAAAGCTTATCGTCCGTCACCCCCATGTATTTGGTGATACTCATGTTTCCGATTCGGGCGATGTGCTTAAAAACTGGGACAGCATAAAGAAGGACACAAAGGGTCAGACTACTTATACGGAGACACTTGAAAGTGTTGCACGATCTCTGCCCTCCCTTATGAGAGCGCAAAAGCTGGGTAAGAGAGCAATGAGAGCTGGAATGGACTTTGATAAAAAAGAAGATGCCTTCCATTGCATAAGGCTGGAGACCGATGAGCTGGAAGAAGCTATTAAAAGCGGTGACAAGCAGCTTATGGAGGAGGAGCTGGGTGATCTGCTGTTCTCCTGTGCAAACACCGCAAGACATTTGGGACTGGATGCTGAGGAGGCTCTTACAAAGGCTTCCGAAAAGTTTATAAAGCGGTTTAAAGAGACCGAAAGACTTGTTGATCTTAGCGGAGCTGATATGACGGCTCTTAGCATAGATGAGCTTGATGTCTATTGGCATCAGGCAAAGGAAAACCTGAAATGATCCCTTATGATGGATTTATAGTCGGAGCAGGGCGTTTAAAGCACGCTTGATCACGCTGCGGCTTGGTTATAAGGATCATGCTTATTATTTGTGAAATACGGAGGAAAAGACTATGACAAAAGCAGAACTCATCGCACAGATCGCTGAAAAGGCGGAACTCAAGAAGAAGGATGCAGAGAATGCACTTGCAGCTACTATCGAGGCTGTAACAGATGCTCTCAAGTCCGGCGACAAGGTACAGTTGGTAGGCTTTGGTACATTTGAAGTTCGTGACCGTGCTGAGAAGAAGTCCAAGAACCCCAGAACAGGCGAGGAGATCATTGTTCCTGCAAAGAAAGCTCCTGCATTCAAGGCAGGTAAGGCTCTTAAGGATGCTGTAAACGCCTAAGATACGTTTGTTAGAGCGGAGCGTTATAACGCTCCGCTTGTTTTATATGGAGAGGAGAAAAAATGAGACTGGATAAATATCTGAAGGTGTCACGCCTTATCAAGCGGCGTACTGTTGCAAATGAAGCCTGTGATGCCGGCAAGCTGTCTGTTAACGGCAGAATTGTAAAGGCTTCTTACGATGTGAAGATAGGTGATATAATAGAGATCAATATGGGTACCAAGCCCATAAAGGTAAAGGTCACCGCCCTGAAGGAAGTAGTCAGAAAGGAAGAGGCTGCTGACAATTATACTATGATGTGATACTAAGACCTGATAAAAGGTATTGAGGCAACACCGCACAAAGACCGCTTGGAAGCTTTGTGCGGTGTTGCCTTATATATAACTATTAGTAGCAAAGCTGCCTGTGACGAATTTAATACAGACAAACAGCCGTAAATGTCTAAAAAATAAATTGTTTAATAATTTAATTTCTAAATACTCTTGACATTTTACTAAAAAAAGTATACAATAAAAGTATTGTATGATTTAGCATAAACATTACTGTGGCTTTTGCTGCTGTTGCCAATATCATATTTTTTATAGATCATCTGCTTTTCTCCGGCGAAGCTGCTGCGGGATAAGCAGTATAATTGCTTTTTGAAATGAGATACGCTGACCCATTGAGTGAATGGAATCACGGGCGGTAAAGTCCCTTATCCCGAAGTACAGTATTACCCGAATCATAACTATGCCGAAGGGCAGCAAGCTTATTACGCTTTGCTCCTCATTAAACGGCAGCCGACTTTGCAGAACGGTACAGTTCCAATGGGACTATTCTGCTATTGGTAAAGGACAGGCAGATGATGCTGCAATAGGGTGTAGTATCGGTTTACTGTAGATACAACAGATCATAGATCATCAGGTGATGGATGAGAAAATATAAAGGTTTAAGGCAGCACCGCACAAGGAGCGACAGTGTGCCTGCGTCAATTTTAAATGGTCTCACGAAAGATCCGACTACGCATCTGACGCAGGATGATCCTTCGGTATTGTCTTTATAGAGGGCAGTATTCCCATTTTCAAAGCAGGCCGACTTTTTGTTTGGCAGGAGGACATACTCTTTGATAAACGGAATCATGGGATAAATGCTTTCAGGGAGTGAAGGCATTGCCTGCGGATACAGATCATTTAAGGCAGCACCGCTTAAAGTCAGTCCGTCGGCTTTATACAAGCTTATACGAATTTCAGGGCTGAGGTCGCATTTAATGACAGACCTTTTACGGTATTTCCTTAAAACAAAAAATAAGAACATGGCAGCATTACCTTGCCACGGTGGTTTTTGTATAATTATTTACAATCAAATGAAGAGCTTAAAATTTATACAAAACTAATTAAGGAGGTAATGTGCGGACAATGAATATCGTTGTTGTTATAATCTGCTGTTTTGCTGCACTTATAGTGGGCGCACTGGTGGCAGGCTTCATTTGTTTCAGACTTGGCGTTTCTTACAGAAAGAAACAGGCTGAGGGCGTGATAGGCTCTGCGGAAAAGGAAGCGGAAAAGATCATCGCTGATGCAAATAAGGATGCTGAAACCAAAAAGAAAACTGCACTTGTT
>CACZQG010000191.1 GCA_902783235.1 uncultured Ruminococcus sp. | reverse complement strand
GTATTTAAGTAATTCATAGTTTATTGCAAATTGCTTACTAAAAATGATTTCCGTGGTCTTTTTTAAAAAACAGTAGCTTTTTAATGATAAATGTGTTATAATAGTATTGATGTTCCAATTAAATCTTGAAGATTTATGCGAAGAATAAATGCTGAAATTCAAGGAGGGAAGGTGCAGGAATACTCTCGTATTTCAAGCCTTTCCGACGCAGAAGTTCAGTATTTAGACAAGCAGAAAATTCAAGATTTAGTTGGGGGATCAATAATGTAGCGCTGTCAGACATCCTTTGCGTGACCCATATATCACGTATGTATCCGTATTGCTCATTCCACGGGCGATATACATGACAGCTTGCGGCAATAATACAAAAGGAGAAACTATATGGCAGATCATCAGAGAAAGGTCATTGCTGACGGAGTGGGATTTTCGTCTGTGATAGACCCCAAGTTCAAAACAAACAGTATCAAGGTGATGTTCATTACCGATCTGCGGGAGGAGACCGCAGCACAGAACGCTCTGGCTATCGGTGTAATGGGCTCATCAAATGAGAAATACAAAAATATCAGTGAGATAACAGCCAAGCTCAATTCCCTGTACGGTGCGAATATAAACGTTGGTATCTCAAAACAGGGAGACCTGCAAAAGCTGTCTATCGGTATTTCCGCCATAAACAACAGATATGCTCTGGAAAAGGAGGATATATGCAGCGAGGTGCTGGACATACTTACAGACTGTATATTTGCTCCCTATGCTCCGGATGGGGCATTCGGCAAAGAGACCTTTGATTTCAGAAAAATGGATCTGCTGGATTCCATAGAAGCCGAGATCAATAATAAAAGAGGCTATGCTATACTCCGTACACAGCGCAGCGCATTCAACGGTGAAAACAGTGCCTTCTCCCCTTACGGCACTAAAGAGACCGCAAACGCCGTAACACCTGCACAGGCTTATGAAGCCTACAAGGATCTTCTGAAAACCGCTCAGGTGGAGATCTACTATGTGGGTCCGGAATATCAGCCGGAGATCGAAAACAGAATGAAGGAAAAATTCGGAAGCATTGAAAGACAGCCGGGAGAATATAAGTTCGTGTCCTTCAGTCCCGTAAAGCCGGAGGTATGCCGTGCCGAGGAAAAGCTGGACGTAAACCAGTGCAAAATGGTAATGGCTTTCAAGTCCGATAACACTGACAGATATGCCATGAAGCTTATGAATACCATATTGGGTGCTACTCCCTTTTCCAAATTGTTCCTGAATGTCAGAGAAAAGCTCAGCCTTTGCTATTACTGCGCTTCCAATTACAGCAACCTTAAAGGCGCACTGTTTATTGACTCCGGTGTGGAGGAGGAAAATATTGAAAAGGCTCAGAATGAGATAATGGCACAGATCGAAAGCATCAAAAACGGTGACTTTACCGATGAAGAAATCAAGGAAAGCCTGCTGAGCATCAAAAATTCTCTTTCAGGTGTGGGAGATACCCCCTCATCCTATATCAACTGGTACTACGGATGCTATATATACGGTGAAAACGCAAAGCCGGAGGAAGCCATTGAAAAATACAACCGTATCACAAGAGAACAGATAATCGAAGCTGCCGCTTCCTTGAAGCTGGATACCATATATATTATGAAGGGAGAGTGAGAAAATGGAGATACAGGAGATATATTGTCCTCAGACAATGGATAAATGCAATTTCATAAAGCATCACAGCGGACTTTCCATATATATATGCGAAATGAACGGCTTCAGTACTACCGAGGCACTTTTCGGCACTAAATACGGCTCTATCAATACCATGTTCAAAACCGGTGCTGACAAGGAATACACCACTGTACCGGAGGGTATCGCTCATTTTCTGGAGCACAAGCTTTTTGAAAACGAGGACTGCGATGCATTTGCTCAGTATGCCAAAACAGGTGCCAATGCCAATGCCTATACATCCTTTGACCGTACCTGCTACCTGTTCAGCTGCTCGGATAATTACCTGGAATCACTGAAAATACTCCTGGGCTTTGTTCAGGATCCCTATTTCACACAGGAAACTGTTGACAAGGAACAGGGCATCATCGGTCAGGAGATCAAAATGACCAACGATAACCCCAGCTGGAAGGTGCTTTTCAATATGCTGGAGGCTATGTACCATAGTCATCCCGTAAAAATAGATATTGCAGGTACAGTGGACAGCATAGCTAAAATAGATGCAGACCTTTTGTATAAATGCTATAATACCTTCTACGATCTTCATAATATGGTACTGGTACTGGCAGGAAATGTTAAAACAGACGATGTCCTGAAGGTTTGCGATGAAATGCTGAAAACAAAAGAAAATATGGAGCTGGATACAGTATTCCCGGATGAGTCCTATGAGATAGTCAAAAAGGAAATATACGGAACTCTGCCGGTGGGTGCCCCCATATTCAATATCGGCATAAAATGCAAGCCCCTGACAGGATATGAAAGACTTAAAGCCAATATGGAGTGCTTTATAGCAGGAAGTGTTATCTCCGATCCCTCAGCTCCCCTTTACAAAAAGCTGATAGATGCAGGACTTATCAATTCCACCTTCGGATTTGAGGTATTTGAGGGGGACGGCTTCTTTACCCTGATATTCAGCGGCGAGTCAAAGGATCCCCGACAGGTGATGTCATATATAATAGATGAGATCGAAAGCGTAAAGGCAGAGGGTCTTGACAGAGAGCTTTATGACAGTATAAAGAAATCCACCTACGGCGGAGCCATAAGAGAAAGCAACAATGTGGAAGCAGTGGCATCAAGCCTTATAAATGCCTTTATGTCGGGAGTGGAGCCATATGACCAGATAAAGGTATTATCGGAAATGACATATGATGATGTGCAAAAGGCACTCATTGAAAGGTTTGATACAAAAAATATGTTGCTGTCAGTAATAGAAAACAAGGAGGCACTGTAAAAAATGGAATTGATCGGGCAGTTGGAACGGGATCAGATCGTATTTCCCCGGCTGGGTATTGATATAAACGTAAATGAAACGGCTTTTACAATATTCGGACTGGAAATAAAGTGGTATGGACTGCTTATCACAGTGGGACTTATGCTTGCCATGATATACGGCTTTTCTCATATGAAAAAGTACGGTATAGATCCTGACAGGGCACTGGATGCCATTATAGGCGGTATCGTGGGCGGACTTGTGGGAGCCAGGGCATACTACGTTATAATGAGCTGGGATAACTACAAGGATGACTTCTGGTCGGTGTTCAATATAAGAAACGGCGGTCTTGCCATATACGGCGGTATTATCGGAGCAATTGTTGTCGGCGGAATAATCGCACGGCTGAGAAAGGTGAAGCTGCTGCCGCTTCTTGATATCGTATCTATCGGATTTCTGCTGGGACAGGGTATCGGACGCTGGGGCAACTTTGCAAATCAGGAGGCTTTCGGCTGTAATACCGATTGGCTGTTCGGTATGAGCGGCGGCGAGATACAGCGGTGGATAGTCAGAAACTCGGATACGGCTACCGTATCTGCTGGAAACACCCTTAATGCATCCATGCCGGTACATCCCTGCTTTCTGTATGAATCCATATGGTGTCTGCTGGGATTTGTACTCCTTGCAATATTTGCAAAAAAGATACGCAAATTTGACGGACAGATACTTCTCATGTATATCGGCTGGTACGGTCTGGAACGATTCTTTGTTGAAGGACTGCGAACCGACAGTCTTATGATAGGATCATTAAGAGTATCCCAGGCACTGGCTGCAGTGTGCGTTATAGCATCTGTGATATTGCTGATAGTTTTCAGCCTTAAAGTCAAAAGAATGGGTACGGAGTATCAGCTGTATGTGAATACCCCTGAATCAAAGGAGCTTATACGCCTGTCAGAGGAAAAACGCAGAAAAAATCAACAGGGTGATACAATATCAGAGGCTGAGGACGCTGTGCTTTCAGCTGAGGAGAACGGAGAGGATCCGGACAGTTCCAATGACGCAGCTGATCCTTCCCCGGCGGAGAATGAGACTGTGACCGAAGAAAGTGCCGATGATGATCCGGCTGAAAATACTGAAAAAAACGACACGGAGGAATAAAAATGGCAAATCTTATTGACGGAAAAAAGGTTTCCGCAGACGTAAAGCAGAGAGTCAAGAATGAAACAGAAAAGCTGATAGCAGAAAAGGGCATAACTCCCGGTCTTGCAGTAGTGATCGTTGGTGATGATCCTGCTTCAAGAGTATATGTAAATTCCAAGAAAAAGGCGTGTACTGAGGTGGGCTTTAATTCCTACGAGTATGCACTCCCCGGGGATACTACCCAGGAGGAGCTGGTAGAGCTGGTAAACAAGCTCAATGAGGATCCAAAGGTAAACGGAATACTGTGTCAACTGCCTCTCCCTTCACAGATAGATGAAAATGCAGTGATAAATACCATCAAGGCTGAAAAGGATGTGGATGCCTTCCACCCCTTCAATGTAGGTAAAATAATGATAGGCGAATACGCTTTTCTTCCCTGTACTCCTGCAGGAGTCATGGAACTCATTGACAGCACAGGTACAGAGATCAGCGGTAAAAACTGTGTAGTCATCGGCAGAAGCAATATCGTAGGCAAGCCTATGGCAATGCTGCTGCTTCACAGAAGCGGAACAGTTACCATATGCCACTCTAAGACACAGAACTTAGGCGAGATATGCAAAAATGCTGATATACTTGTTGCCGCTGTGGGCAAAGCAAACTTTGTCACCGAGGATATGGTAAAGGAAGGCGCAGTAGTAATAGATGTTGGTATGAACAGACTGGAAAACGGCAAGCTTTGCGGTGACGTTGATTTCCAGAATGTAAGCCGGAAAGCATCATATATCACTCCCGTACCCGGCGGTGTAGGTCCCATGACGATCGCTATGCTCATGCAGAATACACTTACTGCTGCAAAAGCACAGAACGGTCTTATCTGATAACTATTACAAATTGAACCGGATCCCTATGAAATACATGGGGATCCTTTTTTTATACTTGCTCCCGTGATTCATTACTTTTTAATTTTTTCCTGTTTTTGTAATTTCTTATTTTATTTGCTTACGGATGGTTCTGTTTTATTTATTATTTTATGTTTCAGAATTTCTTATTTTATTTGCTTACGGATGGTTTTTCTTTTTATGATAGTTTTTGTTTTGGCATTTCTTATTTTACTTGTTTACGGATGGTTTTTTATTAATTTGATATTTTCTGTTTCGGCATTTGTTATTTTTATTGCTTACGGATGGTTTTTCTTTTTATGTTAGTTTTTGTTTTGGCATTTCTTATTTTATTTGCTTACGGATGGTTTTTTATTAGTTTGATATTTTCTGTTTCGGCATTTCTTTGTTATTTGACAAAGAAACGCCGGCAAAGAAAACAAAAAATTTTTCTTTCAGAAAGAAAAATTTACTAAAGAAACTGCATCCACCAACCTTCCATTGGGTCAACCCTTTCTGTATGAAGTAGTTTTTCGTGCAACCTCTGCTGCTCAGGCTTTAAGCGTGCCCTCTCTAAGCTTATTAAAGATAACAAGCGTACTAAAAAAACAATTTTTAAAAGCGATTTTTATTTTATG
>CACZQG010000190.1 GCA_902783235.1 uncultured Ruminococcus sp. | reverse complement strand
CTATCCCTGTATTTGCAACAGTTTTAGGCTTTTTTGGCATATGTTGCCGTGACATATCACTTTTCGGATAAATCAAGGCGAGTTTTTGTTTATTTTCGGAAAATTCATACCGTTCGTAATGCACTTTAATTTATATTTTACAAGCAATACGAACGGTCACGATTATAATATCTCATATAAATATCATTATATTAATATTATTATGACATAAAATATGCTTATCACAATATTTTTATGACTTATCTTGATTATTCTCACAGACTATTGTATTATATGAGTCAGGACAGCATCAGTTTATATGGTTTTGATGGGTTTTGATGAGGTAAAAATTATGCTGAAAAGGAAGATCTTAAATAAACTTGAGTCATGGAGACATAAAGGTGAAAACAAATGTCTCATCGTTGAAGGTGCAAGGCAGGTAGGCAAAACATATATAGTCCGGGAATTTGGGAAACAGTATAAATCTTTCATTGAGATCAATTTCATTGAGAATCCCAGCCTGAAGAATATTTTCACCGGTGATCTGGACCCCGATACAATAATGACCGGCATAGGATTATACATGCCAGGAGCAGAATTTATAAATGGTGATACATTATTATTCCTCGATGAGATCCAGGAATGCGATCAGGCAATCACATCGCTTAAGTTTCTTGCTCAGGATCATAGATTTTCTGTTATCTGCTCGGGCAGTGCTCTTGGTATGGTATACAAGCCAAATTCGTCATATCCAGTAGGCTCTGTTGATTACGCATACATGCAGCCTCTTGATTTCGAGGAATTCCTATGGGCACTTGGCATAAGTGATGATATCATAACTAATATCAGAAAATATTTGGAAGAGCGAAGTTTTGAGAAAATACCAGCCGCAATAAATGACCGAATGAGCGATCTGCTCAGACAATATATGGTCCTTGGCGGCATGCCGGAAGTCATACAGTGCTTTGTCGACAAGCATGACTATATGTCCTGTGATACCATTCAGAGACGTCTTTATCAGGACTATCTGAATGATATCGCAAGATATGCTGCACCTGATGTAAAGATCAAAGCTGAAAAATGTTATAAATCAATACCTATGCAACTCTCAAAAGCAAATCACAAGTACCAGTACAGTAAAGTGGAACACGGAGGTAATACTGCAAAGTTTGGTTCCAGTGTTGATTGGCTCATAAATGCGCATATGGCTATTGTAGTCAATAACGTTTCAATACCCGAGTATCCGCTTGAAGGTTTTACGATAGATAACAATTTTAGACTGTACCCTAATGATATCGGCTTCCTTATCTGCACGTATGGTTATGAGATCAAAGCCGCTATTCTTGCTGACAAAACTATAGAAAAAAAGCCCGATGACCTTGTTCTTGGCACTGCGAAAGGTGGAATATATGAAGCACTTGCTGCCGAAATGCTGACGAAATCCGGCCATAGAAATCTTCATTTTTATAAAAGTGAGACAGGAACAATCGAAATGGAGTTCCTTATCGAAGGACAGGATGGCATTATTCCTATAGAAATTAAAGCAGGCCGAAACAAATCCAGATCCCTTAGCGAGCTTTTAAAAAACAATAAGATCAAATATGGATACAAGTTCTCATCACAAAATGCGGGAATTGCAGGCAAAAAGATCACTTTACCACTATGGCTGCTTGCATTTCTGTAACGATCATCATGACTGTTTTATCTGCATAACTATACTTATACATATCCTCAACAATCAGACCCTGTATACGTTCTTCTTTAGGTATTATCTATACATACCCTTTCATCTCTGCAGCCTTGCCTTGAAGGCTTTTGTCGTGGCCCTATGTAGTATTGCATTAAAAAAACGGCTGCATCATGCAAGCCGCTTCTATTCTAATATAAAACACATATATCCACTTATGGTTGTATTAACTGGAAGGATGTACGTGCAGAGAACGAGCGTCTTGCACATCCATGGCGCTTGTCTCGTCTTCCGACTTGATATAAGGCAGACATATATTCCTGCACTCATAACTTACGGCTGCTCGTCAGCCGGGGACTCTCACCCCGATTCCGTTAGCCGCGCCCTGGTTGATATAATTACTTATTATATATTCATATT
>CACZQG010000189.1 GCA_902783235.1 uncultured Ruminococcus sp. | reverse complement strand
ATACGCCAGTATTCCTGCGGCTTTCTTCCTTGATTAATTTCCTCTCTGCCTTCGTCTTTTTGGCAAGCTTTAATTGGGGGAGCAATAACAGACGGACAGGCTGCGTGATCATTTAATGTGTTCGGTTATACTCATTATGGTACCTGTTGGAGACACCATGAGTCTGTACCTGGATGTTCCCGTATCTACCGCATCGTTAAAGCCCTTAGCCATACGGAATCCACGCTCTGTGAGCATATTATATGCTTCGTCAAGATCGCTTACATTCATTCGGATAAAGGTATAATCCTTTGGGATATCCATCTGTGCCTGTGTAATATCCACATAGAACCCATTGTCATCCTTCATCCGGTATTCAACAACACCACTGTTTGCCTGACCATCGACACCTTCTTTGGTATGATGTCTTTTAAACCCCAGCTCTTCAAACAGCTTTATTGCTGCTTCCGAATCCTTGGTAACTATAAGCGGATTAAATGATGTGATCTTCATAATACAGTTTCCTCCAAATCAATTGTTAATTATTTTTTATCATAGATAGATAGTGCAATAAAATCCTACGGTCATTGCGGGGTGTTGACTATATGCTTTACAAGGTTGATGACAAAGCCTGTGGGAGATCGCAGCACCGCAGATTTTGATGACGGTGTATCAGCCGTGCTATTTCCGTAATAGTTTTCAAAGCCCTTTGATATCAGTAAGGAATAGGTTTCGTCAAAATCATCCACATTCATTCTTATACACGTGATATCATGGGGGATCTCAGCATCTGACTGGGATATATCCAGCTTGAAGCCGTTAGCATCCTTCATTACAAATGCCTCCGCCTTGTGCATACCGATATCCTGCTTTTTATGGCTGATCTCAAATCCCAGCTCCTCCATAAGCTCTATTAGCGGCTGTGCATTTTTAGTAATTATCTGAGGATTGAAAGTCGTGATCTTCATAGTGCCCTCCTTATCATCTATTATTCTGACATTACATAATATGACCATGTCACAGCGTGACATGGCCGGATCATCATTCTTTGCTCCGGCTTTAAAGGTTATGTTACCTTCAATCAACATATTCATTATATCACACATCGCTCATGTTGTCAATACCTTGCACAAAATTCATTGTAAATTCATTGATAAAATAGCAAGAAAACATAATCGCATTGATGTGCAGCTGCCATTTGACCGCAGATGACGGCTTTTTGTCCGTAAAAATATAAACAGAAAGTAACAGTAAATGCTGCCGTTACTCCCCGTTTATTGATAGTGTCAGTGTTTTTATTCTTTGTAGGTATTGACAAAATAAAAAAAATAGTGTATAATAATAGAATGCATCAGTGTGACTTGATATCATGCCATGACATATTAGTATAACACAAATATTTCATCATGTCAATAGCTTTTTTAAATTTTGTTTCAAGTCCGCTGTAAAAGTACATCCGGTGTGTAATCCTGTATGTATTAAAGTCGGGGCAAGGCGTGATAAGCTCGCTTTATCATGCTGCGGCGACTGCGGCCATTACAGGGAGCTTTACTGCTCATGGTTATACACCCAAATGCCGAAAAAATCAAGGAGGTCCCACACCTATGGTGAATGTCAAGCCAAAACAGCTCGGTAAAAACACAAGAATGAGTTTCGGTAAGATCAATGAAGCTCTGGAGATACCGAACCTTATCGAGGTGCAGAAAAATTCCTATCAGTGGTTCAAGGATGAAGGATTGAAGGAAGTATTCCGTGACGTGTCGGCTATAACCGATCACAACGGCAATCTTGTCCTGAATTTTGTTGACTACAAGATAGACAAAACTCCCAAGTACACTATAGCAGAATGTAAAGAAAGAGATACTACTTATTCTGCTCCGCTGAGAGTTATTGCTACCCTTTGGAACAAAGAAACAGGTGACGTTAAGGAAAGCGAGATCTTTATGGGAGACCTTCCGCTCATGACAGAAAGCGGTACTTTCATCATCAACGGTGCTGAGCGTGTTATCGTTTCCCAGCTCGTTCGTTCACCGGGTGTTTATTATGCCAGTGAAAAGGACAAAACAGGTAAGGACCTTTTCAGCACTACAGTTAT
>CACZQG010000188.1 GCA_902783235.1 uncultured Ruminococcus sp. | reverse complement strand
TTTATTGACTTTTCCACTATAGAAGAGCGTATCAAGGGACACAACAGCATCGCTATGGAATATTACAGCATAGACGGTAGATGGCGCAGAGGACGCTTTATCCCTTATGAATATATGGATGACGGAAGGCTGCGTCATGTATTCTGGACAGTTGAGGATATAGATGCAGAGAAGAAGGAAAAGGCAGACCTTTACGCTACTGCGGAACAGCTGAATATGCAGATGCGTTCGGCTACGGACATATACATTGCAGCATACGATTTTGATATCATAAACGATGATTTTACCGAGTTCAAGTCTGAAATATCTGAGATGAGTACCAGTCTGGGTCTTTGCGGAACCAATGCTCAGCAGCTGTTTACGGATATAATGACATGGTACTGTGACAGCTCAAATATGGAAATGATCATGGAGTTCGTTGATTTCAAGACCCTTCCCGGGCGTTTGCAGGGAGAAAGAGCTATTTCTCTGGAGTTTATGAGCCGTGAAAAAACATGGCGCAGAGCAAGATTTATCCCGTCGGAATATGATATGAAGGGTGAGCTTACTCATGTTCTCTGGGTACTGGAGGATATTGATAAGGAAATGAAGGAGAGAGAAGAGCTTATAGGTATCTCCGAAAAGGCTACCGCCGCAAATGAGGCAAAGTCAGCATTCCTGTCAAATATGTCCCATGAGATAAGAACACCTATCAACGCTATTCTGGGTATGAATGAAATGGTACTGCGTGAATCGGAGGAGGAAAATATCCTTGAATACTCCGAAAACATCAGAAAAGCCGGCAATAATCTGCTGGGACTTGTAAACAATATCCTGGATTTCTCCAAGATAGAATCCGGCAAGATGGAGATAATACCCGGTGATTACAAGCTGTCCTCTATGCTCAATGATCTTGTAACAATGATACAGGCGAGGTCGGAAGCAAAAGCGCTTAAAATGATAAACGATTTTGATCCCAACATACCCAATTTCCTGCACGGTGATGAGACAAGGATCAAGCAGATAGCCATAAATATCCTCACTAATGCTGTTAAGTACACCAAGGAGGGCAGTGTTACCCTGAAGGTGAGCTTTGACAGGATACCGGGTGATTACGATGCTATAATGATGAGGATAAGTGTTACGGATACGGGTATCGGTATCAAGCAGGAGGATATTGCCAAGCTGTTCATGAAGTTTGAGCGTATAGAGGAGAGCCGCAACAAGAATATTGAAGGCACCGGACTGGGTATGTCCATTGCCCAGAGTCTGCTGGGTATGATGGGCAGCACTCTTGAGGTGGAAAGTGTTTATGGTAAGGGTTCCACATTCAGCTTCTGCATCCGTCAGGAGGTAGTAAAGTGGGAGCCTATGGGAGATTTCCACGAGGCTAACAAAAAGTCCTTTGAGGAACGTGAAAAGTATACCGAGAAATTCACTGCTCCCGATGCTCACGTTCTTGTGGTGGATGATATGCCCATGAATATACTTGTATTTACAAGCCTTCTGAATCAGACCGATGTTCAGATAGATACTGCCAACAGCGGTGACGAGGGTATTGCTCTCACGCTGAAAAATAATTATGATATGATATTCCTGGATCATATGATGCCCAACAAGGATGGTATTGAGACACTTCATGAGATAAGAGGAAATGAAAACAATCCCAATATCCATACTCCTACTATCTGTCTTACTGCCAATGCCATTACAGGCGCAAGTGAAAAATACATTGAGGCAGGCTTTGACGATTATCTGACAAAGCCTATTGAGGCAGCAAAGCTGGAGGAAATGATGTACAATTACCTGCCAAATGAAAAGGTAATGGCAGCCTCGGGCAATAAGAATAAAAATAAATATTCCGAAAATGATGCAGTTCCTGATTTTGTATTCAGTATCCCTGAGATAGATGTGGCAACAGGTGTAAGATGGTGTGGAAATGAGCAGATATATCTGGAAGCCCTCAGCACCTATGCACGGGTGGTGAATACTCGTATTTTCGATATCAAGAAGTACTGGCTTGCAGGGGACACCAAGAATACCGTTATTCTGATACATAATGTAAAGAGTGCAGCCAGAACTATCGGTGCCGAATGGATCAGGAATCTGGCACAGCAGCTGGAAACAGCAGGGGGTATCGGTGACTTTGTGACCATACGCTTAAAGCTTCCGGAGCTTCTTGACAGATGCAAGGCACTGGGTGAGCGGCTTGCTCCCCTGATAAAAGATTAATAGGAAGGATCGATGCCTTATGAAAAGAAACATAGTATTAAGTCTTACAATATTAATTACAGGTCTGCTTTTTGCCTCCTGCGGCAAAAAAGACATAATAGTGTATATAGGGACTCAGAATTTAGCATCACCCCAGACTGTGGCAAGAGCAGAAAACTGGTTTTCAGAGGAAATGGACTGCGATGTGGAAATCGTTCAGTACGAGGACGGACTGGAAATAAGCAAGGCTATGCAAAGCGGTCAGGTGGATTTTGGAATGATAGGCTCGGTACCTGCTGCAAAATTCCTGTCACAGGGAATGGACAGCAAGCTCATATGCATTCAAAGCGTTCTTGGAGATATTGAAAGCCTGGTAGTCAGAGATGATCTGAATATAAATGAAGCGGAGGATCTGAAAGGCAAGACTATTGCCACATTATTTTCCTCAACTGCACATTACAGTCTGCTGAAATATCTGGATCTTTACGGAATAAAGCATGAGGATGTGAATATAGTCCATATGCTGGTACCCGATATAGCTCCTGCCTTTGAAAGAGGGGATATTGACGGTGCATTTATATGGGAACCGGAACTTTCCGCACTTTTGAAAAATGGCGGCAAGAAGCTGATAAGTGCTAAGGACATGGCTGATGCCGGCTATGCGACCTTAGATCTGGAATGGGTACGAACAGAATTTGCAAAGGAAAACCCTGAATTGGTGAAAAGATATGTTAAATGTATTGACATGGCTGTGGAGCTTTATAACAATGATCCGCATAAGGCGTGTGAATATATGTCCAAGGTATTAAAGATTACTCCGGAGGGATCACTTGAAAGGGTACAGTCTACTCAGTGGCTCACTGCCAGGGAGCAGTCGGAGAGCGTATGGTTTCGCAACGGTGGGCTTGCAGATATCCTTTATGACTCGGCAAAGTTTCTTAATGAGCAGGGGGATCTGGATACAGTGCCCGATAAAAAGCTTTTTGAGGATGCTGTGGACAGCTCCTATGTAGACAGCTTTAAATAAACCCATGATATTGCTCCCCCAACTAAACCTTACCAACAATACTTGCCAGATAGAAAATTTCTCTGCGTCAGAAAGCCTTGCAATATGCCTGCATTTCACCAAATTTTTAATTTGGATAGAAATGCAAATGCCCTTGGGGTACACGAGTATTCCTGCGGCTTTCTTCCTTGATAAATT
>CACZQG010000187.1 GCA_902783235.1 uncultured Ruminococcus sp. | reverse complement strand
TGTAAACTTTTTGTGAAGTCTTGTTCCCTTTGGACTTTACAAGTAGTACTTCTGACCTTACATCAGAAATACTATGGCGTAAAACTTCTTTATGCGTACCGTTCTTATCAGAGAGCCTTAGTGCCAGAAGCAGATAAGTCTTTCAAGCTCGCTGAACAGGTTGGGGAAATGCTCCAGCAGCTTTCTGTAGTCACGGATGGTAAGAAGCATCATAAAGGAAATAACTATAGTCAGAGATGCGGCTATTGAAACAGCGCAGACTGTTTTTCCCTCCAATACCGGGAACTTTTTCATGCGTGACTGTATATCTATGAGTACCAGTATTGACATTAGCATCATTACCGGAAGTATATCTATTATATAGCCGTCAATAGCACCGCCTACACAATAATCCATAAATGCTGTTACGACCATGAGAACAAACATCAGCACATATGTGTAATTGCGTATCCTGTTTTTATTGTATCTGTAGGGTGCAGACTTTCTTCGGCGGGTATGCCATACAAAGAAGGGCATAGCCAGTGTTCCCAGAAGGATCATGGGGAAATTGAAAACGCCGAAGCAGAATGCTTCATACATATATTTTCCGTTGTTGCAGAAGACTGTATAGCTCATGGAAAGGTAAGGAAAGTCTCCTGACAGTGTAAGAGGATGGATGAAATAGTGCATAAAGGAATTGGGCAAATAGGAAATATCGGTTATATTAGCCTGTACATTGCTTACAGTGAGCTGATAGCTCTGACCGAATTCCAGGAGTGAATCAAATCTTACATAATTATATGCCATCAATGCTGTCATGCCTATTACAACAGGTACAAGGAAGCTGACAGCAGATGTTACCTTGGTCTTTACAGTGTGATTTTTGCCCACAAGTATAGCAATAAACAGGGGGGCGAGTATCAGGGCACTTATGGCTTTGGGGGCTCTGGAGGCAACACACAGCGCAAATGACAGTCCCGATATGGCAAAGAGAAGGTATGAAAGCTTACTTTTTATCATGTTGAATGCACTGACACCGCACCACAGACAAAGCATGAGGAAAGCACTGCTGACTACCGAGGGCAGACTGTACTGGCTGGAATAGAAGGTCCCCAGGTAGAACCCCCCGGCTGTTGTGGAGGCTATCACCGACAGTATAAGAAGCAGGAAGTTGGGACGCTTGTTAAAACGCTTGACAAAGGCAAGTATTGCGCCTGTCATGAACAAAACGCCTATCATACCGAAAAAGACGGTGGTTTTGTTCATATTGGGGAGATTGCCGCCGGATATGAAGTAGTAGGGGTAATGGAACAAAAGGACAGGAACTATGGTGTAATATGAATAGTATTTTCCGTTATAGTATGCTCTGTCCCACATAAAATCAACGCTGTCCCTGGAACGTACCGAGCTGTCATATGGGTTTTCCAATGCCTTGAGTGAATCGCTGGGTTCAACATCAAGAGTTACCTGACCCTTCTGAAGTGCATCGAACATCTGAACATACGGGTCGCTGTATCTTATATCCATCCCTTCCTTGTATTCAATGGGGGGATTGTCCGGTGCTTCGGGTACCAGGAAGATAAGCATTGAGGCTGAGCAGGCAGCAGCAGTACAGAGCATGGCAATACGATGTCCAAGCTTTTTGCTGCTGTATTCCCATTTATAGAACCTGAATGTTACCACAGCAAGTATTATTGCGGCAATAAGCAGTACTACAAGGAATCTTATATCCGAGAAGTAATAAGGCATCACATCGTCAAGCTTTATCATATTCAGTGTAACAGGTGAGTTTACATCCGAAAGAGCTATATATATGCTGCGAAGCTTACCATAGGGATGCAGGGGGAAGTACAGCGGTCTGTCATAGGTCCCGCTGAAAAATTTGCTGCCCACGGGTATGGGAGTATTGCTGAAATTATCATCCGTAATGGAGATAGTGGCTTTTACCCATTTGTCCATACCGTTAAAGCCAAGAGCTATGGTCCCTATATCTTCATCTGTGTTCAGCTCATAAATTATTGTGGAATCCTTTTCAAAGGTCACCGAGTCCCCTGTAAGTGAGGCTGCATCACCTTCGGTTATTATGGCGTTGGCAATGGGGATCTGTGTGATAGTGTGTTCCTTGGATATGAACCGGTTGAAATTGAACAGGAAGGTCTCAGCTACAAAGATTATGATAACAGCTTTACCCAACCGTTTCAAAAAGGTTTTTACCATGCCCTCGGGAAGATGTCTTGCAAGGACAATGCCGCAGAAGCTGCCTACAGTTGCAGGTACGACGGACAGGGGAGAGGGTACGCTTTCTGTGTGGGTCACAGCCGGTATAAGTAAAGCCAGCACCAGTGCAGTCACAACAGCAGCTGCGGAGAAGATAATACTGTTCTTATAGTACAGCTGCTTTTTTTCGGCAACACAGGGCAAAAAGCCAAATCCCACCGCCGACAGCACTGAACAAAGGATCACGGTTATGATCGCAGGAATAAAGTCGCTCATATAAATTATCCTTTCATAGATTTATGGGCGAGTCATAGATTTAAGGGCGAGCAATGCCCGCCCTTAATGCTCGCCCTTATGTTATTTCTTTTTACTTTCTTCTTTTGTCTCGTGATATTCCTTTTCTGTATTTACGCTCCAGATGTTTTCCTTTGTTTTTTTGCCGCTTATAATATTCTTGACTGTTTCAAAGGCTGTTACCATTGAGTGATCCATGTTATTATATCTGTGCTGACCGTTTCTGCCTACACAGTAGAGATTTTCAATAGTATCCAGATATTCTATCAGCTTATCCATCTCATTATAGGTATCAAAATAAGCAGGATATGCCTTCTTGACTCTTTCAACATGAGTGTCCATTACCTGATCTGCCGAGTCGATAAGTCCCAGCTTGACCATTTCGTTCACACCGAATTTAGAGAAGTCCTTATCTGCCATTGTCCAGAATTTGTCCCCTTCATCAACAAAGTATTCAAGACCTATCCATATACTGTGCTTTAAGTCCTTGACCAGATAGGGTGACCAGTTATTGTAAAGCTGGAAGCGTCCCATTTTAACTCGTCTGTCCTGAACATATACCCAGCAGTCGGGAACGATGTTGCCTACAGTTTTGAGCTGTGTTTTGTTTTTCAGGTTAAGCTTGGGAATGAGTACGCCCAGAGTCATATAGTCACGGTAGGGAAGTCCTGCGGCTATTCTTGCAGGCTCGGCAGGAACATCATTGAT
>CACZQG010000186.1 GCA_902783235.1 uncultured Ruminococcus sp. | reverse complement strand
TTGTGTTTCAATCCAAATCAAAGATTTGGTGAAACACTGGCGGATGACGTGCAAAGCTTCCAAGCGGTCTTTGTGCGGTGTTGCCTTTATTATTTCAACGCATCCAGTATCCTGTGTGCTGCATCCTCCTTGGACATGAGAGGCAGCTCCTCAATACCCTCACGGGTAATAAGTGTAATAACATTAGTATCCACTCCAAAGCCTGCACCGGCTGTACGGAGACTGTTGGCACAAATCATATCGCAGTTTTTGCTTTCCAGCTTTTTCCGTGAGTTTTCCAGCATATTATCGGTTTCCATTGAAAATCCGCATATCCGCTGACCCTCTTTCCTGATCTTACCCAATTCCTTCAGAATATCCTTTGTCCGCTTCAGCCGGATACTCATATCATCATCCGATTTTTTCAGCTTACTGTCAGCGGTGACAACAGGTGTGTAATCCGCAACAGCCGCCGCTTTAATTATAATATCCTGACTGTTTGCTCTGTCCATTACCGCCTCATACATATCCTGTGCTGAGGATACACTGACACAGTCAACGAACATTGGGGGCTGTACCTCCATATGTCCATGTACCAATGTAACAGCCGCTCCCCTTTTGGCAGCTGCTGCGGCAATAGCAGCACCCATTTTGCCGCTGGAATGATTGGTTATAAATCGAACCGGATCAATAGCCTCTCTGGTGGCACCTGCTGTCACCAGTATTTTTTTACCCATCAGATCCTTTTCATATTCTATCTCATGCAGGATATGCTCCACCAGTACCCATTCCTCCGGCATCCTTCCGTCACCAATGTCGCCGTTTGCCAGCATTCCCCTGTCAGAGGAAATAATACCATAGCCATAAGCGGCAAGCTTTTTTATGTTGTCCTCCACTATTGGGTTGTGAAGCATATTGTGATTCATTGCAGGAGATATCAACTTTTTGCAGGGACAAGCCATTACTGTAGTTGTAAGCATATCATCCGCAATGCCTCCGGCTATCTTGCCTATTACATTAGCGGATGCCGGAGCTATAAGTACAATATCAGCTGCCTTTGCAAGTGCAACGTGTTCTACGCTGTACTGAAAATTCCTGTCAAAGGTATCTATAAGACATTTATGACAGGTTAGAGTTTCAAAAGTTATAGGGTTTATAAACTGCGCTGCATTACGGGTCATAAGCACCTGAACATCAGCCCCCAGCTTGATAAGCTGTCTTGCCACATTGGGCATTTTATAAGCTGCAATAGAACCGGTTACAGCTAATACTACTGTTTTTCCTTTCAGCATTGTTATATCCTCCAAAATGAAATAGATGTTTTATCTTATTTTAATTATAACACATATTTTAAAAAAAATATATAGCTTTTTTTAAAAAATCGTGATATAATTAAATCAGGGAGAAAAGCTCTCCCTGCGGCGGTCATGCCAAAGTCTGAGAAAGTGTAAAAGCAGACATTGCAGCAAGTCTGACTTTAGAGATATACTTCCAGGTACCGGCAGCTGTCGTTTGTATTGTATCCCGTTTTCGGGAATAGTAACAAAGGAGGTTTTCATTATGAAAACAAACGAATTTTTCAACCCCAAAAGACTGGTAATACTGGGACTTATGACAGCACTTGTCATCATCTTCTCATTCACGCCAATTGGCTCTATACCCATAGGTCCCTTGGTAATCACTCTTAACATTATCCCCGTGGCTATTGCGGCTGTAACCTGCGGCCCCATCGGCGGTGCTATAATCGGCGGAGTGTTCGGTCTTTTCAGCTTCCTTCAGTGTCTGGGCATCGGTATCCCCAGCGGAATGGGTCAGATACTTTTGGAAATCAATCCCTTCCTTGCATTTGCACAAAGATTTTTCCCAAGACTTCTTGACGGTTTTATTGTGGGATATATTTTCCAGCTTCTGAACAAGAAGACCAATATTACTGTTACCTGTGGTATTACAGGCTTCTGCTCGGCGTTTTTCAATACCCTTTTATTTATGTCCACACTGATACTTTTCTTCGGAAATACCGACTATGTACAGAAGCTTCAGGGCGGAAAGAATGTATTTCTTTTCGTGATAACATTTGTAGGCGTAAATGCTCTTGTTGAAATGATAACCGCAACTATCATTACTGCCGCAGTAGGAACTGCTCTTTACAGATCAAAGCTGCTTCCCGAATGGAAGAAAAATACTGCCAAAGCTTAAAGGAGAATAGAAATGGTACTCGCCATAGACATTGGAAACACCAATATAGTAATAGGTTGTTTCAGCGATGACAAAATACTTTTTCGTGAACGCATATCCACAAATCGTCTTGCCACCATGCTTGAATATGCTGTGATGATAAAGACAGCCTTTGAAATGCATGATACATCATATAAGGGCATCAAGGGTGCTATAATATCCTCTGTAGTACCTTCACTTACTGATACGCTGCGCAGTGCCATTCTCAAGCTATGTGGTGCTAAGGCTATTATAGTAGGGGCTGGTGTCAAAACAGGACTAAATATCACTATAGACAATCCTGCATCACTTGGAAGCGATCAGGCTGTGGATGCTGTTGCTGCCCTTCACGAATACCCTGCTCCCATCATAGTAATTGATATGGGTACAGCTACTACTATGTCTGTGGTTGACAAAAACAGGAATTATCTTGGGGGTGTTATCATGACCGGTCTATCGGTATCATCTGATGCATTGACTCAACGTACATCACAGCTTCCCAACGTTGCTTTTGAGACACCTAAAAAGGTAATAGGCACTAATACCGTTGATTGTATGAAAAGCGGAATGATGTACTCAGCTGCTTGTTCCATTGAGGGTATCGCTGCCCGTATTGAGGAGGAGCTGGGTGAAAAATGTACCGTAATCGCTACAGGTGGACTTGCTCCTCTGGTCATACCTCTTTGTAAACGCAAGATAATACTGGATGAGGATCTTCTGCTGAAAGGGCTAATGCTGATCTATAAGAAAAACATATGATACAAAGCTGCATTCTCCGGCGGCTGCCTACGTCCCATGGAGATTTGCTTCTTATGCTAAAGGCAACACCGCATAAATATCCTGCGGTGTTGCCTTTTAGCATCACTATTCCGTACTGACCAAAAATTTAAGGACGAGCTACCGCTCGTCCTTAGGGAAGGTAATCTATGAAATATTCTGAATATCATATTTATTTAGCATATACCTGATCGTCATACTTATAAAGAATAAGTGTAACATTAAGATTTCCGTTAAGTGTTCTAATTTCGTCGATAAACTTCTTCTGATCTATATTGTTCTTGATCTCAATACTGTAAACAAGATCAAACAGTGTACCGAAATCAACTGTCTTGACTCTTTTAAGTCTCCAGGAATCTGTGTAGGTATCAAGAACACTATTGAAAAGTCCCTGATAGTTAAGATTTTCCGGAACTGTTATCTTCAAAGTCATTGACGATGTCTTAGGCGCTCCGAACTTTATGTAATTCAGAAGCATTATGAATGCGCCGAGCAAGATCAGGAAGAGTACTGCAAATCCGATATAACCAAGTCCACAGCTTACGCCTACTGCCATTGCAAAGAAGATATAAGCTATATCCTTGGGGTCGCCGGGTACGCTCCTGAAACGCACCAATGAGAATGCACCTGCAAGTCCCAGCGCCTTAGACGTATCGTTAATGAGAAGAATGATAAGCGCAACAATCGAGGGAAGCATAACAATGGACATAACATAACTCTGACTGTATGTTTCCTTCTTATGTGTCACCATGTAGACAACGCTTATTAGTATGCTAAGCACCAATGATGCTGCCATACATATCAGAAAGGCTGTAATGCCGTCTGAACCTGATAATGAAGTTTTTTCTGTAATTACTGAATCAAATATACTAAGCATAAATACTAACTCCTTTACTCTCATCTGCTTGTTCTCTTACAAAATTCTTATAAGCTTTACCGTACTTAGAAAAACTTGTCTTATAAATATTAAGCTCTGATAAAGCCTTACTCAACCACAAGGGCATTGAATCTGATATCTTTATCTCCATAAGGCGCTGATCCGGACGGATGATCTGTCTGCCGTAGCTTTCTTTACCAAGAGAAAGGTCATATCTTCTGTCTGTGATGTTTCTGTCAAATGTAAGACGGAAATCCTTATCATCCTTACCGAAGAAAGCCATTCTCTGATAGCTGATATACTGTGCAGGCTTGATAGTATAGTTTTTCTTGAAAACATCTATCTCATTAAGAACCTGCTCATCCATATACTTTTCTGTACGGGGTCTGATACCGCACTTCATATAAATATCAGCCTCTTTTTTTGTCATAGAAACACGACGCTTTGTAACGATGCCGCCTATCTTTTTCTTTATCTCAATAAATACCTTGTCGTCATCCTTTGCAGGTGAAAAATAGCTTCTGATCCTGAGCTTTTCTTTGTAGTAGGGTTTGGAGAGGGATTCTCTTATAAGAAAGCTGTCATCTGTATCGTAGTAGATGTTGTAGATCCCGTACTCCTTACCTCCAACACAATATTCATCTGGATCCATATAATTAACCAGTACCTTCATCAGTCCTTTGTACTGCTCCATGTTAAGGAGAAACTTGATCTCTTTTCTCTTAAAAGTCTTGATAGCCATATAAGTATACCCAAAGCATAAGGTTTATTTACTTTGGGGATCCTCCTTTCGTTTTCTTTGATTATATAATACACCACCTGTCTTAAAATAATCTTAAAGATTTTTTAAAAAAGAAAAATTTTCTTTTTCAAAAAAGAAAATCTTTTACTAAAGCAATATTAAGGCTGAGAATTGAGATAATGCTCCTTGCTCTGGATCAATAATTCCTAAGAGTAATATATATCACCTGTACGCTTTCCGGTTTTTGATATTCATAGTTTTAAAAGAAAGAAAAAAAAAGCAGACGCTTAAAGCGTCTGCTGAAAAATGCATATTATTCCTTTACACCACCCAGGGTAACACCTGCAACGATGAACTTGGAGAGAAGCAGATATGCAATAATAAGAGGAAGGATAGAAAGTGCAATTGCATAGTAAATTACACCGTAATCCGCTGTCTTATCATTAGACTGCAAACCATTGATCATCATAGGAAGTGTAAGCTGATCAGCCTTTGCAGAAGTCAGGATCATAGAAGGCTGGTAGAAGTTGTTCCAGTTAGCTATGAATGCAAATATTGCCTGAACAGCTATAGCAGGCTTCATAAGAGGGATAGCAATCTGAACAAAGGTTCTGAACTCGCCGCATCCATCAATACGAGCTGCCTCAATAAGCGACAATGACAGTGAGGATTGCAGATACTGTCTCATGAAGAATACGATAGCAGGAGCTGCTATTGCAGGAACGATAAGTGGGATATAAGAGTCATTAAGTCCCAGCTTAACCATGAACTGCATGAAACCGATAGATGTAACCTGCATAGGAACCATCATTACACCGAGAATAAAGGTGTAAGCAGGACCCTTTACCTTAAAGTCATATACATAAAGACCATAAGCTGTCATTGCGGAGAAGAATACGCTAAGGAATGTAGTACTAACCGCAATGATCGCACTGTTTCTGAAACCGATAAGCGCATGGAAGTTAGGGAACTCATCCGGCAGATCCTTGATATTTTCTATAAGATTCGTACCGAACCACCATGAAACACTGCTTGCAATATCAGTACTTGTTCTTGTGGCATTTACAATAAGTATCCATATAGGTATCAGACATATGAGAGTAAGTATGATACAAACTACAAACAAGATACCTGATTTCAGACGAAGCTTAAAGGTATAATTGTCCTTTACTTGTTTATCCTGACTCATGCTCTGACACCCCTTTCCTTAGCTTTCAAAGCCTTCAAATTGGCTTTTCTTTCCTTTTTACGCGCTATAGCTTCCTTATCTCTGTTCATATAGAACGTTATCGATCCGAGAGCTATAGTGATAAGGAACAGGATAACAGAGGCGGCACCTGAGTAACCGTAGTCCTGCGTCTCAACAGTTGCAGCCTGCTGATGAACGTGGTTGAAGATGAACATAGCGATAGTCTTTGTATGCTCGTTGAAGGTATTTCTTCCTGCCTGATACATAAAAGGAATATCGAACATCTGCAAACCACCGATCATGGATGTAATAAGAGTATACAGCATGATAGGTCTGAGGAGCGGAAGTGTGATCTTTCTGAATACCTGACCACTGCTTGCACCGTCAATATTAGCAGCCTCAAACAGTGAAGGATTAAGACCCATGATACCTGACATAAGCATGATCATAGTATTACCAAACCACAGCCATGTCTGAATAAACATGATAACGATCCTTGACTTCCACGGATCACTTACAAATTTGAAGCACTCCGTTTTGTCTATAAGTCCCCAGTTTATAAAAAGACGGTTAACAACACCGAATTCCGAATTTCCGAAAATCTTGAGGAATAACGCTGCAACAGATGCAGCTGTTATAATGTTAGGCATATACATGATAACCTTAAAGAAGCCCTTGCCGGGGATCTTAAGCTTAGCATCTGTAAACCAAACCGCCAGAGCGAGCGAAAGCGCGATCTGAGGGATAAAATTGCCAAACCAAAGTATAATAGTGTTAAAAAGCGATGTTCCAAAAGAACTCTGAAGTTTTTCAGAACGGATACCGTCGCCGGTACCAAAAAGGATCTGCTCGAAATTACCAAGTCCGATAAAATCATTAA
>CACZQG010000185.1 GCA_902783235.1 uncultured Ruminococcus sp. | reverse complement strand
TAATTGTATTGCTCCCCCAATTAAAGCTTGCCAAAAAGACGAAGGCAGAGAGGAAATTTATCAAGGAAGAAAGCCGCAGGAATACTCATGTATTGCAAGGCTTTCTGACGCAGAGAAATTTTCTATCTGGCAAGTATTGTTGGCAATGTTTAGTTGGGGGAGCAATAATATCCTCTGTCCGGTTCCGGAATAAAACAATACCGCACAAAGCTCTGCTGCACCTGTGCGGTATCAAATAATTCAGATCACGTAATTATCGGCGCCTCGGGTTCTTTTTCTCTCGACTATATCACGTATTGTAATAGAATCAAGATAATCGGCAATGGTCTTATACAATCCCTCCCACACAAAAACAGTAGCGCAGTTTTCATATTTGGGGCACTCATTGGGTTCATTTTCAAGGCACGCCACCGGTGCAAGACTTCCTTCGGTAAGTCTCAATATCATACCCACTGTGCATTTCTCAGGCTGCACAGCCAACCGATATCCGCCCTGAGAGCCTCTGTTAGTTTTAAGTATTCCCGATACATTCAATATAGGGATTATCTGCTCAAGATATTTTTTGGATATTTTCTGTCTTTCGGCTATCTCCTTCAATGAGATGAAGCTGCCGTCATCATGCTCGGCAAGATCCACCAGCATATGAAGTGCATAACGTCCTTTTGTAGAAATTTTCATGTGATATCTTCTCCGTTCTGATATTATACCGTTATTGATCATTTTCTGGATTAATAAATATGCGATATTAAGGCAATATCTGCTATAATTATAATAACATAAATTCATTCATCTTTCAAGTGAAAATCGAAAAAATATAAAAAAGTATTACAATTCCATGGGAACAAGTCAAAAAAAATCGAAAAATAATTGCATTTTTCTGAAAAAAATAGTATAATATAAGAAGTATGAAAAACAATGCGAGAGGAATGCTATGGAACAGGAAACTCTGAAGCTGGAAGGCACTGTAGAATCTATTATATATAAAAATGAATCCAACGGCTACACTGTTCTTGACCTTGATGCAGGGGGAGAATTGATAACAGCCGTAGGTGAACTTGGAGATATTGAAGCAGGCGAGGTATTGTCCGTGGAAGGCAGATATGTTTCCCACGCACGCTTCGGCACACAGTTTCAGGTGGAATACTGTGAAAGAAAGCTTCCGGATACTGCAATAAATATAAAAAAATACCTTTCCTCCGGTGCTGTAAAGGGGATTGGTCCTTCCCTTGCCAAACGAATAGTTGATACTTTCGGAGCTCAGACTCTTGAAATAATGGAAAAGGAACCTCACAGACTGGGAGAGATCAAAGGTATTTCGCCAAAAAAATGTGAGAGTATATCTCAGGAGATCAAAAAAATATTCAATCTGCGTCATCTTATGATCTTCCTTTCAAAATACGGGATACGCTCGGGGATAGCCATGAGAGCATACCAGCAATGGGGGCAGTATGCAACAGAGGTCATCAAAAACGATCCATATTCATTATGTACCGAGGGACTGGGGCTTTCCTTTAAAAAAGCCGAAAAGCTGGCAGAAGATATAGGGCTTGATCCCAACTGCCGTCAGCGTATCTCTGCAGGGATAATATTCATACTGTCGGAAAATGCCAATGCTGGTCACTCCTGTGTTCCCATAGATAAATTTGAAAAGCTGTGCAAGGAGTTTCTAAGTATATCTGACAGTGAATTCTACGATTCCTATAACGAACTTATAGAGGAAAACAAGATATATGAATATATAAAAAATGACCGTGGCTTTGTCTATCTCAGTGACTACTACACAGCAGAAAGCTATATTGCCGGACGTATTGCTGTTATGCAGGCTTTTTCAAGTCCCGATGACTTTGATTTCAACAAGCATATCGATGACGAGGAGAATAAAAACGGGATACATTATGAAGCATTGCAGCGTAAGGCTATAAATACTGCCCTTTCCCGTGGTATAATGGTTATGACGGGAGGTCCAGGTACCGGTAAGACCACCACTCTGAACGCTATTATATCCCTATATGAGAAAAAAGGAGAGAATGTACTTCTGGCAGCTCCTACAGGCAGAGCTGCCAAACGTCTGTCCGATCTTACAGGTAAAGAAGCACGAACAATACACCGCCTTCTGGAAATAGTCTTTGACCAGGGTGGAAGAACCAAATTCAAGCATAATGAAGAAGATCCGCTGCAGTGTGATGTTATAGTTGTTGATGAGATGTCAATGGTGGATGTTCTCCTGTTTGAAAGCCTGCTTCGTGCCATGAAACTGAGCTGCCGGCTTATCATGGTGGGGGACAGTGACCAGCTTCCTTCCGTCGGAGCGGGAAATCTTCTTAAAAGTCTTATAGAAAGCAAATGTATACCCGTTATAGAGCTTAAAGAGATCTTCCGTCAGGCAGAAAAAAGCTGCATAGTCACCAATGCACATAAGATCGTCAGCGGTCAGATGCCTGATCTTACACAAAAGAATAATGATTTTTTCTTTTTTAAACGCTCACAGCCTGAAGCTGCCATGGCACTTATGTCAGATCTGGTAAAAACACGCCTTCCCAAAGCATATAAGTACTCCCCTACTGATGACATACAGGTGATTTCCCCTTCCCGAAAGGGAGTTACAGGCATTATGGAGCTGAACAAGGTGCTTCAGCAACAGCTCAACCCGCCGCACACTGCTAAGGGAGAGGTCAAAACAGCCATTTATACCTTCCGTGAGGGAGATAAAATAATGCAGACCAAAAATAATTACGATATAGTATGGTCAAAGGATGACGAACAGGGTGCCGGAATATATAACGGCGACATCGGCAAGATACTGAGCATCAATCGGCGACGCTCAGAAATGGTAATTGATTTTGACGGCAGACGTGCCTGCTATACTTTTGAAATGGCAGACCAGCTGGAGCTTGCTTACGCTATAACTGTTCATAAAAGTCAGGGCAGTGAATTTGAAGCAGTTGTAATGGTACTTATGGGAGGATTTGATAAGCTATATTACAGAAATCTGCTGTATACCGCTGTTACACGTGCAAAAAAACTGCTTATAATAATAGGCACAGAGGATGTGATAGAGAAAATGGTCACAAATAACAGGCGTACTAACCGATACACCTGTCTGACAGCAATGCTTCTTGATGAGATGAGACCTCATGAACAGACAGAATAAGCTCAGGCTTTATTACATAAAGGACTTTATCACAGATCTGTTTTTTCCCAACAGATGTCCTGTATGCGGATGTATTATTGAAAGTAACCGGCTTGTATGCAGTGAATGTGAGAATAAACTGGAAGCTCTTCGCTCGGACGATGAACGCCTTATTGAAAGATGTCAGTGCAGCTTCGGCATCTCCATATACTACTATGCAAAAGAAGCCAAACAGGGTATAATCTCCCTGAAGGAACGCAACCTGAATTTCGGCAGGCACTTAGGCAGAGAGCTTGCTGTAAAGGCTGCCGCTTATGACATTACAGCCAAAGCAGATATGGTAACATATGTACCTATGAGCCGGCGAAAGCTTCGGATCAGAGGCTATAATCAGGCAAAAGTCATAGCCGGAGAGTTATCCCTGTTCACCGGTATTCCTTTGAAAGATAATATTCTTTTCCGTAGGGATTCGGAGGAACAGCATACCCTGGGTAAAGCAGACAGAGTGAAAAATGTCAGTGCATTTTACTGTGATGAAAATACAGACCTGAGTGGCAAAAGCATCATAATTTGTGATGATGTCATTACAACCGGAAGCACACTTCAAAGATGTGCTGAATTATTAAAAAAGCTAAACGCTGCGGACATATACATAGCCGCAGGTACAACAACTAAATATATAAAGGAATGATATTTAATGGCACAGGATATTGGAATAGATCTGGGTACAGCAAATATGGTCATAGCTGTCAGCGGCAAAGGGATAGTTCTTAACGAGCCATCTATAATCGCTTTGAACAAAAGAACACGAAGCATTATCGCTGTAGGGAAAAAAGCATACAAGATGCTGGGGAAAGCCCCTGAATACATAGAGGTCATACGTCCACTGGAAAGCGGTGTTATTTCAAATGATGAAATGACGCAGTGCCTTATCAGAGAATTTGTTCGCAAGGCTACCGGATTCCGACTGGTCAAGCCTCGTATAGTCATATGCGTTCCCTCATTTATTACTGATGTGGAAAGCAGAGCGGTAGTTGAAGCTGCAATGAATGCAGGATCAAGAAAGGTATACCTGATACAGGAGCCTATTGCTGCAATGCTGGGTGCAGGGGTAAATATGTCAAAGGCAAGAGGACACCTTATCGTTGACATCGGCGGCGGAACGACCGATGTTGCAGTGGTATCCATGAACGGTGTGGTAACATCACGTTCAGTAAAAAATGCAGGAAACACACTTGATGCCGCTATAAAGAGATATGTTCAGAAACGGCATAATCTTCTTATAGGGGACAGAACGGCAGAGCTTATCAAAAAAGAGCTTACCAATCTCTATGACCCTAATGATGATGTAAGAATGACTATTGGCGGACGCAACCTTGTAAAGGGACTGCCGCAGATGATAAACATCAGTGAGATGGAGGTATTTGATGCCCTGGAGGATGAAGTATTTGAAATAGTGGATACCATAAAAACCCTTCTGGAAGACACTCCTCCGGAGCTTGTGGGAGATATTTACGAAAACGGTATCATACTTTCCGGAGGCGGTGCAAATCTGGGAGGTCTTGACAAGCTTATTGACCGTACCCTTGGTGTCAAGTGTCATATCGCCAAAGATCCTATGGGCTGCGTTGCAAGAGGTACCATAGCTGCTTTCAAGCGTATCAGCGACCTGCTGGACGGCTTTGAGAATGTGGCTCTCTATCAGTATAAATAATGTGTCCTCACCAACTGCTATTGATGTCCCAATTAAATCTTGAAGATTTATGCGAAGAATAAATACTGAAATTCAAGGAGGGAAGGTGCAGGAATACTGGCGTACCCCAAGGGCATTTGCATTTCTATCCAAATTATAAATTTG
>CACZQG010000184.1 GCA_902783235.1 uncultured Ruminococcus sp. | reverse complement strand
TTTCGCTCATTGCGATGAGCGACCGAGGCTCTGCCTCTGGACACCGCAAGCCTTTGAAAAGGCTTGACCTAAACTTTTGTATTTAAAAGTAATTTATAGTTTATTACAAATCGTTTACTAAAATTGATTTCCGTGCTTTTTTATCCCAAACACTTGATATTTTTCCCGAAATTCGCTATAATAGAATAGAATGGGTTTATAAGGACAATTCGCCTTATAAACCAAGCTATAGACAGGAGGATCAACCATGACCAAAACAGAACGATTTTTTGAACAGATGAAAAACAGCAGAGTAGCTTTTATCGGTGTAGGGGTCTCCCATACCGATCTTATCAAGCTTTTCCTGAAAAAGGGTATCGGTGTGACCGTTCTTGACAGGCGTACTGCGGATAAGATGGGTGAGGTACACGATGAGCTTGAAGCACTGGGTGCAAAATTCATCCTGGGGGACAGCTATCTGGACACCCTCACGGATTTTGATGTGGTATTCCGTGCCCCCGGAATGTACTTCCATAACGAAAAGCTCCAGGCTGCAATAAGACATGGTGTTGCTGTAACCTCGGAAATGGAGGCTTTCTTTGATCTGTGCCCCTGTAAGATATATGGGGTGACAGGCTCGGACGGAAAGACCACCACCACTACTATCATAGCCGGTCTTCTTGAAAGATCGGGCAGAAAGGTATATAAGGGGGGTAATATCGGCAAGGCACTGCTTCCTCTCATTGAGGAGATAAAGGAGGAGGATGCGGCAGTAGTTGAGCTTTCCAGCTTCCAGCTCCTGTCTATGAGAAGATCCCCCGATGTGGCTGTTATCACAAATATCGCTCCAAACCATCTGGACGTTCACGGCACTATGGAGGAATACATCCAGAGCAAAACAAACCTTATCACTCATCAGAACGCTTTTTCCAAAACAGTGCTCAATCTTGACAACAAGACCACCAACGACCTTGAAGGCATGGTAAGAGGCAAGCTGGTGAAGTTCTCACGCCTGGCTATTCCTCAGTGCGGTACATTCCTGAGAGAGGACGGAACTCTTTGCTATAATAATTACGGTGAACAGACCGAGATAATCCACAAGGATAATATCCGTATCCCCGGTATCCATAACGTGGAAAACTATCTTGCTGCCATTGCCGCAGTATGGGGAGAGGTATCCACGGATGTCATAAAGGACATGGCTGAAAACTTCGGCGGCGTTGAGCATCGTATAGAATTTGTAAGAGAAAAGGATGGAGTAAAGTGGTATAATGACAGTATCGCCACCAGCCCTACCCGTGTTCTTGCAGGACTGAATTCCTTTACACAGCGGCTTATTGTCATTGCAGGAGGATATGATAAGAAGATACCCTTTGAGCCTATGGCTGAAACAGTGTGCAATAAGGTCAAAAAGCTGATACTTATGGGAGTTACTGCGGATAAGATCGAAAAGGCTGTTACAGAATGCTCCGCATATGATCCTCAAAAAATACAGATCTATCATGTGGGAAGCATGGAGGAGGCTGTAAAGAAGGCTGAGGAAATTGCCGAAAAGGGAGATATCGTCACCCTTTCACCTGCCTGTGCCAGCTTTGATCTTTACCCCAACTTTGAGGCAAGAGGCATCCACTATAAAAATCTGGTAAAGGAGCTGTAATAAATATGGCAATGGATATAACACAGACTCTGTTTAAGCTGTCATCTGCTTACGGCGTTTCCGGCGAGGAGGACAATGCCGCAAATACTGCACTGGATATGCTCAAGGCATATACCTCTGACTGCTTTATCAAAAACGGAAATGTTATAGGCAATTTCGGTGAAAGAAAGGAAGGAGTGCCTCACCTGCTTCTTGATGCCCATATAGATCAGGTGGGACTTATCGTTACAGGTATAAATGACAGCGGATTTCTCAGCATTTCCAATGTGGGAGGTATTGACAGACGGCTGCTCCCTGCTCAGCGTGTAAAGGTACACGGAAGGCAGGTCATTGACGGTGTTGTATGCTCCATACCCCCTCATCTCTCTAAAAATGAAGACAAGGTGGGAGATATAGACGAATTTTTCATAGATATAGGTCTTGATAAGGCAGAAGGGGAAAAGATCGTTTCTCCCGGGGACAGGATATCCTTTGCTACAATGCCCCAAAAGCTTCTGGGTACCCGTGTATCCGGCTGTGCCTATGATGACAGAAGCGGCGTTGCGGC
>CACZQG010000183.1 GCA_902783235.1 uncultured Ruminococcus sp. | reverse complement strand
CTCATTGCGATGAGCGACCGAGGCTCTGCCTCTGGACACCGCAAGCCTTTGAAAAGGCTTGACCTAAACTTTTGTATTTAAGTGATTTATAGTTTATTACTAATCGTTTACTAAAATTGATTTTCATGCTTTTTTTGAAAAAACTATTCCTTTTTTTCTGAAAATCTGCTATAATAAAAAGTGATGCTGTTCTCTTATGATAAACAGCTATTGCCTAAAATCTGATCATAACGGAGATAATCTATGAGTAAATATAAAGATCTTGCCATGAATACCATGATACTGGCAATAGGTACATTCGGCTCAAAAATACTTGCCTTTTTTCTGACCAGGCTGTATACCACTCATATGCCCTCAGAGGTACTGGGAAACAAGGAGCTTATTGAGGCGACCGCCAGCTTTCTGATACCCGTATTCACCTTTGCCATATCCGAATCTGTTATACGATACGGTCTGGATAAGGATTTCAACAACAAACAGGTTTTTTCAACAGCTATGACGGTACAGTTTTTCGGTATGGCTATTATGATACTTCTGTCCCCCATGCTTTCCAAAATACCGTTTGTACAGGGGTATACCATACTTCTTGTGATATATGTTATAGTATCGGCACTCAGGCAGACCAGTTCATTATTCGTCCGCTCCATAGGCTACATGAAGATATATGCTCTGGACGGGATACTTGCCACCCTGAGTCTGTTTCTTTTCAACCTTTTGTTTATTTCATATATGGATTTGGGACTTACCGGCTTCATGCTGTCCATGATAGCTTCCGACTTCTGCTCGGTGGTATTCCTTTCCTTTACAACAAAACTGTGGAGAAAGTTTTCCCTTAAAGCGACTGACAGGGAAATAACCCGTATAATGCTCCGCTTTTCCATACCTATGATACCGACTTCTATAATGTGGATAATAACAGGCTTTTCCGACCGTCTGTTTATTAAGTATCTTCCCGGTCCCCGGGGAGAGGTGGGTGACTCGGCTGCCGGTATCTATACTGCTGCATCCAAGCTTCCCAATCTGGTGTCAATGGTGTCAACAGTTTTTTTCCAGGCGTGGAATATGTCGGCTATCACCCAGTACGGTTCAAAGGGTATCGGCAAATTCTATCAGAAGGTATTCTCCGCATATCAGTCTATTATGTATATGGCATCCGCAGGAATAATACTGTTTGTGGATCTTCTGTCTAAAATGCTTCTTAATTACAATGCTCATCCCGAATACAGCCGTGCAGTTGAGTATACACCGGTATTGGTGCTTTCTGTACTGATAATGTGCTTCAATATGTTCCTCAGCAGCATCTATACCGCAGCGCAGCATACGAAAAATTCCTTCTGGACAAGCTTTATCGTAACTATACTGAACCTGATACTCAATTATTTCCTTGTAAAAGAATATGGCATACACGGTGCCATTGCCACTACCTTTGTAAGCTATATAGTGTGCTACATAATAAGAATAATAGATGCAAGAAGGTATATCTATTTCAGAGTCAACCATATGTTCACATTTGTAAACATCTCGGCACTTCTGGCTCTTGCGGTCATAAAGATAAAGGAGCCTGCTCACTACCCCGTTTATATCGGCTTGCTTTTCGCATTCATAATGCTTATAAATTTCCGTGCAGTAATAATTATGGCAAACAAGATACTGCGAAGAAGAAGGAGATGAGCCATGCTCATAATAATACTTGTATGCATACTTGTTCCGTTGCTTTTGCTTGTATATATGTATATTGAAAGCAAAATGCTTATTACACGCCGTTATCGAATAAATGCAGATCTGCCCGATACTGTTCGGGCAGTGCAGCTTTCTGATATACACAAAAAAAGGTACGGCAATGACTGGGAAAGGCTTATAGCAAAGGTAAAAGCCCTCAGTCCGGATGTTATCTTCATCACCGGTGATCTTGTTTCCCGGACGGAACGGGATTATTCCTTCAAGGGTATACTGATAAAGCGTCTCAGAGAGATATGCCCTGTATATATGTGCCGGGGTAATCACGAACTGGATCTGCCGGAAGAGTATATGGACAAGCTTCGCAGAGAGATAAAGGAAAACGGCGGCATACTTCTGGAAGATGAAAGCTCCGTGTTCTGCAAGGGCAGTACACGGATAAACATATATGGAGCAAACCTCAGAAGAAGCGTCTACCGCAACAGCAGGGGGGGATTCTCCCATCTGTACAGATACACCGCTGAGGATCTTGAAAAAGAACTGGGAAAGCATACTGACGGGATAAATATCCTCCTGGCACACACTCCCTTTTTTCTTGATGAGTATAGCGAATGGGGTGCAGACATTGTATTATCCGGACACGTTCACGGCGGCATAATAGGTACCCCCTTTGGAGGCCTTCTATCCCCGGAAAGAAACTTTTTTCCACAATATGACAAAGGAATGTTCAAAAAAAACAGCACCGTTATGCTCCTGTCCGCCGGTATCGGAAAGCTTCGCCTCTTTGATCCCCCCGAAATACTCCTTCTGGACATTGATCCCGCTTTCTCACGGAAATCAATTTTTACAAAATAGTTACACAACACATTTGTAGGGAACGTAGCCATCTACATCCCGCAGGTTATATAGCAAATG
>CACZQG010000182.1 GCA_902783235.1 uncultured Ruminococcus sp. | reverse complement strand
TCTTTGATTTGGATAGAAATGCAAATGCCCTTGGGGCATATTCTTCGCATAAATCTTCAAGATTTAATTGGGACATCAATAAAAGCATGGCAAAAACTTTTATTTTCGGGTTGACAAAAAACAAACATTTATTTGAATGCGCTATGGTTTATTCTAAGGCAACACTGAATACATTTGTGGGATCATTTATAGATGTACAGCAGTATCTCTCTTAGCAGCTTACAAGCCAATGCAGTAGATGCACCGCTCTGATCCAGCATAGGAGAAAGCTCATTCATATCCAGAGCCACGATATTGAGCACGGATACTGTTTCTATTGCCTTCATAAGCTGAGTGAAGCTCACGCCGCCGGCTTCCGGAGTACCTGTACCGGGGAAGCATGACGGGTCTAAAACATCCAGATCAAGGGTAAAATATACAGGCTTGTTCCCTATCCTTTCTTTAAGGGAGTCTATATTACGGAAATCGAATCTGTTTGTATAAACATGATCCTTTCCCCAGCGGAATTCCTCTCTGTCGCCGCTTCTTATGCCGAACTGGAATATCCTGCCATCTCCCACAAGCTCGTGACATCTTCTCATCACACAGGCGTGGGAAAGCTTTTGTCCTAAGTAATCATCACGAAGATCGGCATGAGCATCAAAGTGTACTATGTGAAGATCCGGATATTTTTTTACTGCTGCTCTTACTGAACCCAGAGTGACTAAATGCTCACCGCCTATCATAAGAGGCGTTTTACCATCTGAAAGGATCCTTTCAGTCATATCCTCAATGTCATGTAAAGCTTGTTCGGGACTTCCGAAGCACAGCTCCAGGTCGCCGCCGTCAAATACATTCACATCCAGCAGATCTTTATCCTGATAGGGGCTATAGGTCTCTATACCGAAGCTTTCATTTCTCATAGCCGCACTTGCAAAGCGTGTTCCGGGGCGATAGGAGGTGGTACTGTCAAAGGGTGCGCCGAAAATGACTATTCTGCTGTCTTTATATTCACTGTCGCAGCCGATAAATGTATGAATATTTTTTTCCATAAATTACTCCTATGATTCTCTCAGGCAGTCCCGTACATTGTTTGGTATGGCAAAGCAGCCTGTGTGCAGGATGGTATTGTAGTAGCGTGTTTTTATTCCCAGACTGTTCCAGTAGTCAGCCTTCAGATCACTTCTGGGGTCATAGCTTTTGGAAGCAAACCCGAAAAGCCAGTGTCCGGAAGGATAGGTGGGAATATGTGCCTGATACACAAGAGATATGGGAAAGGTACTCTTTATCCTGCTGTGAGCACGCTTCATTGAGTTTGCATAGGAGGTATAGAAGGTGCTTTCATGCTGATTTACCATGATCCCATTTTCTTTAAGTGCTTTAAAGCAGTTGCCGTAAAATTCCTTTGTGAACAGACCCTCGCCAACGCCGAAGGGATCTGTAGAGTCAACGATAATAAGGTCGTATTCGTTTTCCTTGCCTCTTACATAGCGAAGACCGTCCTGGTAGTATATATGCACTCTTGGGTCAGAAAGCCGGCAGGCTGTCTGAGGCAGATATTCACGGCATACCTCTACTACCTTTTCGTCTATCTCCACCATATCGATGTTCTGCACATGACTATAGCGTGTAAGCTCCCTGACTGTTCCCCCGTCACCGGCACCAATGACAAGTATATTTGATATATCCGGGTCTACCGCCATAGGTACATGAGTTATCATTTCATGATAGATATACTCGTCCTTTTCCGTAACCATGAGAAGTCCGTCAAGGGTGAGTATCCTTCCGAACTCCGGAGTGTCAAAAACATCTATTCGCTGGTATTCACTTTGTACGCTTGTCAGATGCTTGTCCACTCTTATTGAAAATTTAACATTGTCACTGTGATGTTCAGTGAACCATAAGTCCATAGTTTATTACCTCCTGCCGCTTTTTAAAATTCGGCGGCGTAAAAAAGCTTTTATGTCGGGTTTAATAAATGTGCTGAAATAAGTAACAGCGCATTTATTAAATGTATCATTTTTTCTTTTTCTTTTTGGGTTCCGGCAATTGGTCATGCATTTGCTTTAATAATTGGTTTAAAAGCTTCCTGTCATCCACGTTTTCCACTAAAAGCATGGGTTTAGCACCCTCATATGGCAGCTCACGGGGAGCATCCGGCATGAGCCTTTCAGCCGATTCAACAGGCTTTACAAGAAATCTGTTGTCGTATATGCCGCCTACCACCTTACTCTTATAGTAGATGATATATTCCCCCATCATGGCACGGTGGGAGATATCTTCAAGGTTTGACAACTGTTCAAGTATAAAATTTAAGTATTCTTTAGTGGAAGGCATTTTATTGATCCTTTCTATCCTTCAAAATAATAGATACAGACATAAAAACAGCACTTAAAACTGCCAATATAATAACAGCAGTATTTGATAAATGAATACCGATAAGATTGCTTACAACGAGAAACATTAGTATCAAATAGCCTATCAGGGATAGAAGCTTATTCACCGTATTTTTCCTTTCATACCAATGAACGGTATCAAACCCCTCTGACCAATTGCTGATTTTATCCACCTCATATTTTTCGGTCATAAAGCAGCTAAGAGGATGATCTCTGAAACCATCCTTATCTTTAAGAACAGAAATAGCTTCATTTGCTTTTTGCTTGGAAGAAAAAACACCGATCAGTTTATCTTCATCATGAGTACCAGAATCATTGGTCAGTTCATAGGTGTGCCATAGCAAATAGACTGCCACTTAAACCACCACATTAATATTTTCCATTTTTATATCCTGTGTACCCGTCATAAAGCAGCCCTTTTCCTTGGCGTAGTTTATATAGCTGATGATTTCCCGGGTAATTTTTTCACCGGGAGCCAGTATAGGTATTCCCGGGGGATAGCACATAACAAATTCTCCGCATATCATACCGCTGCTTTCATTTATAGGCACAGATTTTTTATTGCCGTAAAATGCATTCTGAGGCGGCATAATGACCTCAGGGTCGATATATTCGTGGTCAAACATACCCGATTTATCCCTTGAATACAGTCGTTTTATCTCGTACATGGAAGAAATGAGCCGTTCTATTTCCAGTGCTCTGTCACCTGCCGAAATGATAGCCAGGATATTTCCAATATCTCCGAACTCTATTTGTATGCCATAATCGTCACGGAGTATGTCATATACCTCTATCCCTGCCAGTCCCACATCACGGGTGTGTACAGACAGCTTTGTCTTGTCAAAGTCAAAGAATGAATCACCGTCACAAAGCTCACTTCCAAAGGCATAAAAGCCTCCCACCTTGTTTATCTCGTTTCGTGCATATTCGGCATACTTGACTGTTCTTGCGAATATCTCCCTGCCGTTGAGACTCAGGTTTTTTCTTGCAATATCCAGAGAAGAGATAAGCAGATATGAGCCGCTGGTGGTCTGGGTAAGATTTATTACCTGACGCACATAATCGCTGTTTATATTCTTACCGCACAGTAATATTGAGCTTTGTGTCAGAGAACCGCCGGTTTTATGCATACTTACCGCTGCCATATCAGCACCGGCTGCCATTCCGGACATGGGCAGGTCATCCCCGAAATAAAAATGGGTACCATGAGCTTCATCCACAAGAGCCAGCATACCATTTTTATGGGCAAGCTCCACTATGCTTTTAATATCCGAGCATACTCCGTAGTAGGTGGGGTTGTTTATAAGTACTGCCTTGGCATCAGGGTTTTCTCTTATTGCCTTTTCCACGGCAGAAACACTCATACCCAGAGGTATACCCAGCTTTTTATTTGTTCCCGGATCCACATAAACGGGGATCGCACCATTTACAACAAGTGCATTGATGGCACTTCTGTGGACATTTCGGGGCATTATTATTTTTTCACCTGACTTTACCGATGCCATTATCATAGCCTGTACCGAGCCTGTTGTCCCGTTGACGATAAAGAAAGCATTTTCTGCACCGAAGGCTTCTGCTGCCAGTGCCTGAGCTTGCTTAATAACGGAGACCGGGTGACACAGATTATCCAGCGGCTTCATGGAATTTACATCCGCCCGAAGACAGGAAAGTCCCAGAAAGTCAGTAAGCTCACGGTTTCCTCTGCCCCCCTTATGACCCGGTACATCAAAGGGTACTACACGGTTATGCAGGTGTTCTCTCATTGCTTCCAGTACAGGAGCACTATCCTGGGGAAGCTTTGTTATTTTCTCCACCTTGTTGTTAATGGAGAAGGTCGTGGAGATTTATTGCAAGCTCTCCGTTGAATATGTTTACAGGGATCTGAGTATTGAAGGCATACATTTCGGGTGAATCACCCTCATCAAAATTATATACAATAACTCTTTCATGGGGGATATCAACGATCCAGTATTCACGAACATTGAAGTTGTGATAGAGGCAAACCTTGAAGTTAAAGTCAACCGAACGGTTTGCAGTGGTTATCTCTATAACAAGATCAGGTGCGCCCGAGCAGCGTTTGCCGCCGTTTAGCTTTGCATCTCCGCATACTACTATAACATCGGGCTGTACCACGTTTTGCTCGTCCAGCTTAACATTGAAGGGGGAGGTGAATACTCTGCCCTTGGCCCTGTTTGCTCTAAGATATACATTAAGCTCAGTTGCGATCTCTAAAAGAAGGGTCTGATGCACTTCATTGGGAGAAGTGAAATGTATCATTTTTCCATCAAGGAATTCAGAGCTTTTAAGGCTGTCCTTGTCCTGATCCTTGGGAACGACAAACTCTTCTGCTTTCTTGATACTGTTCTGCTTGTTTGCTGACATAATTAACACCTCATTAAATTTTTGTGGTTACAGCTATACTGCTGAATGATAAGGGTTGGTATACACCCTGCAAAGCGGTATTGCCTTAAGGCAATACTGCACAAAGATTGTGCGTCAGATGCGAAGTCAGATTTTTCGTTAGATTGTACAAAATCGATGCAGGCATACTGGCGTATGTCAAAGAG
>CACZQG010000181.1 GCA_902783235.1 uncultured Ruminococcus sp. | reverse complement strand
TCCTCCATAGCTCAGTCGGTAGAGCGCATGACTGTTAATCATGATGTCACTGGTTCAAGTCCAGTTGGGGGAGCCAAATGCACCATTAGCTCAGTTGGTAGAGCAACTGACTCTTAATCAGTGGGTCCTGGGTTCGAGCCCCCGATGGTGCACCATTTAAGAGTGATACTTGTCTTGCAATGCAGGGCAAGTATTGTCTTTTATCCTCCAAATCTATATATTTTTATTTCTGCCTGTCTTATATCAATTTTAATTGATTATTTTGTACAGGCAATTGTTGTGAAACTCCGTTTTCGTCATGTAAGTCTGTGAGAGATCTTCTTGCAGGCTTATTTGCTTTTAATTAGGGTTTTACCGGGCTTATATGTGTTCAATTTCTTTTTTATACTTGCATTTTTCTGAAAATATGTTATAATTAATATGTACATTTTCTTTATGGAGGCGGCTTATGAGTGAGCAGATGAAAAGCTTTATCGGTGTTCTTGGGTTATTTCTGCTGATACTGTTTCTCGTATTTATCTTGGCTGTTTTGACTCCCAGGATCGCCAGGATAGTTGATAAGCTGATTAACAGGTTTTTTCATAAGACTGATTCCGATGACAGTATTTACAAGGTCAGAGGGATCTATGATATCCCCCATGAAAAAAATGACAATGCCGAAAATATAATTAAGGACGGAGAAAAAGATAATGGCAAAGAATAATTCAAAAATGGTGGAAGCCATCACCTCAATGGATGAGGATTTTGCAAAATGGTACACCGATATTGTAAAAAAAGCTGAGCTTATTGAATATACAAGCGTTAAGGGCTGTATGGTCATTCGACCTTACGCATATGCTATCTGGGAGAATATCCAGCGTATTCTTGATGGAATGTTTAAGGAAACAGGTCATGAGAATGTTTGTATGCCTATGTTTATTCCCGAAAGCCTTCTCCAGAAGGAAAAGGATCATGTTGAGGGCTTTGCTCCTGAGGTAGCCTGGGTCACACATGGCGGCAGTGAGAAGCTTGAGGACAGGCTTTGCGTTCGTCCTACATCTGAAACTCTGTTTTGTGAGCATTATTCTAATATTATTCATTCATATCGTGATCTTCCCAAGCTTTATAATCAATGGGTAAGCGTTGTAAGATGGGAAAAAACTACAAGACCTTTCCTGCGTTCAAGAGAATTTTTGTGGCAGGAGGGACATACCATCCACGCAACCGCTGAGGAAGCAATCGAGGAAACTGAGAGAATGCTGAATGTGTATGCTGATTTCTGTGAAAATGCTCTTGCTATGCCTGTAGTGAAGGGCAGAAAAACTGACAGCGATAAGTTTGCAGGTGCTGAATCTACATATGCAATAGAGGCTCTTATGCATGACGGCAAGGCTTTGCAGGCAGGTACTTCTCATTATTTCGGTGATGGATTTGCCAAAGCTTTTGATATAATGTATACTGATAAGAATAACAAAAAGGTATATCCCCATCAGACCAGCTGGGGTGTGACCACCCGTCTTATCGGTGCTATTATAATGACACACGGAGATGACAGCGGTTTAGTACTGCCCCCGGCTGTAGCACCTATACAGGCTGTTATCGTGCCTATTGCACAGCATAAGGAGGGCGTACTGGATAAGGCAGGAGAGCTTTATGAATCCCTTAAAAAGTATGGCATCAGAGTAAAGCTTGATGATACCGATAATTCACCCGGCTGGAAGTTTGCCGAATATGAAATGAAGGGCGTTCCTGTCAGGATCGAAATAGGCCCCAAGGATATTGAAAACGGACAGTGTGTACTGGTTACTCGTCATGACAGAGAGAAATACACTTTGTCTATCAATGATCTGGGAGAGGCTTTTGGAAAGCTTGTGGAAGAAAAGCTGGAAACTGTCAGACAGGGTATTTATAACAAGGCTCTGGAAAACCGTGAAAAGAGAACCTATTCCTGCAAGACACTTGATGAGATAAGTGAAGCACTTGAAAAGAACGGCGATGGCTTCATAAAAGCTATGTGGTGCGGAGATGAAGCCTGTGAGGATGCAGTTAAGGAAAAGACCGGCGTTGGCTCAAGATGTATGCCTCTTGAACAGGAACAGATCTCCGATAAGTGCGTGTGCTGCGGCAAGCCTGCTAAGGCTTTGGTATACTGGGGCAAGGCTTATTGATCTATTTGTTTTCCGCTTTCTGAAGAAAGCTTGGCAAAGACTTTTAATTTCGCTCATACTCTCATGCGCTAGGCAGTGGTGAGCTCGAAGAGCCGCTTTCTGAAGAAAGCTTGGCAAAGACTTTTATTTTCGCTCATACTTTCATGCGTTCGGCTTTGGTGAGCACGAAGAGCAGCTTTAAAGCGTAAACAGATTTTATATTTGATGGAAACACTCAACCCCCGACCCGTGGAATGGGTCGGGGGTTTGGTTTTAGTGATTTTGCCTGCAATGGGAATTTGTAGTTTTATTCTTTCCCGTATTATAAAAGGATGCGGTAAAAAGCTCGGCAAGGCACGCCGAGCTTTTTAGTTTTGATAAGGTTTACTTTGATGGCTGCCGTCAGCTTTTGGAGCTGCCGCTACTCTGCTGAAAAACTGCCATATGCTACATGGCAGTTTTTCGCCTGCGCTTTTTATAGTCCGGTAAGGAACAAAATAAATGCACCCACAGCCGGCTGAACCTCTTTTACCAACCCCCGACCCATTCCACGGGTCGGGGGTTGA
>CACZQG010000180.1 GCA_902783235.1 uncultured Ruminococcus sp. | reverse complement strand
TGAACTTCTGCGTCGGAAAGGCTTGAAATACGCGAGTATTCCTGCACCTTCCCTCCTTGAATTTCAGCATTTATTCTTCGCATAAATTTTCAAGATTTAATTGGGACATCAATAGTAATGCTCATGACAACAATACTCGAATAAAAGAGGAAATCGGAAATGGCAAAATCAAAAACACTTTATGAATGCAATCAGTGCGGATATCAGTCGGCAAAGTGGAACGGGCGGTGTCCTGATTGTGGTGCATGGAACAGCTTCGAGGAGTCTGTTCCGGCTGTAAGAACAGCTTCATCACCTGTAAAACGCAGACAGATGGATATGAGCGACAGGATAATGGAGCTTTCGGAAATAGATGTAAATGCGGATGTTCGGTATACTACAGGTGTGGGCGAACTTGACAGAGTGCTGGGTGGAGGACTTGTAAAAGGCTCTATCGTACTCCTGGGTGGAGCTCCGGGTATCGGAAAAAGTACTCTTTTGCTCCAGATCTGTCAGTACCTTGGGGAAAACTACTCCGTGCTTTATGTTTCGGGAGAAGAATCCGCAAGACAGATAAAGGTCAGAGCCCAGAGACTGGGCGTGGACACTGAAAATCTGTATCTTCTGACTATAACTGATGCAGAAGCTATATGTGACACTATATCTCAGTCCGAACCTGATGTGGTTATAATAGATTCAATACAGACTATGAGTATGCAGGGGATATCGTCAAGTCCGGGAAGCATAACACAGGTGAGGGAGTGTACCAATATGTTTATGCATACGGCAAAGACACTGGAGATACCCATTATCATTGTGGGACACGTAAACAAGGACGGTGCTATTGCGGGACCCAAGGTAATGGAGCATATTGTTGATGCTGTTCTTTACTTTGAGGGGGAAAGAAATCTTTCCTTCCGTATACTTCGCACAGTTAAAAATCGTTTTGGTTCTACCAATGAGATCGGAGTTTTTGAAATGCTGGATAAGGGATTGAAGGAGGTAGGAAACCCTTCACAGATGCTCCTTTCCGGCAGACCGGTGAATGTTTCAGGCACCTGTGTCACCTGTGCTATGGAGGGGCTGAGACCGATTCTTGCGGAGATACAGGTACTGGCAGCCAAAAGCGGCTTTTCTGCTCCCAGAAGAATGTCCAAGGGCTATGATTTCAACAGAATGGTGATCATAATTGCTGTGTTGGAAAAAAGAGCCGGTCTTTTCTTTGGGTCGCTGGATGTGTATCTCAATGTGGTGGGCGGTTTCAGTGTTGATGAAACCGCAGGCGATCTGGCTGTGGCACTGGCTCTTTACTCAGGATTGCTTGACAAACCATTGGATCCTCATGTTATCGCCTTTGGGGAAGTTGGTCTCGGAGGTGAGATCAGAGCAGTGTCAAATATTGCACAGAGGATAAAGGAAGCAGAACGGATGGGCTTTGAAATGTGTATTCTTCCAAAGCAGTCGCTTAAAGAGGTGGACGAAAGCAAGTGCAATATGAAGCTTATCGGCGTTTCAAATATAGGGGAAGCCTTCAGAGGATTTAAAAAAGCGTAGATCGAGGTACAGTATTATGAATATATCTATCAGAGCAGTGGTTATTGATGATTACGACAATATATATAAACTGTGGTGCAGCTCGGAGCAGTCAAAGCGGGCATTGAATCCGGTGGATGACACAAGAGAGGGAATTGAGCGTTACTTAAAGCGTAATCCCAACACCTGCTTTTTATCGTATACAGAGGATAATAAAACAGTAGGGGTAATACTTACAGGTCATGACGGCAGGCGTGGTATAGTTCATCATCTGTGTATACACCCCGAATACCGCCGTATGGGAATTGCGGGTATGCTGGTGAGTAAAGCGGAAGAAGCTCTGCAAAAGGAAGGAATTACAAAAGTATTCGGGCTGGTATTTAAAGACAACGACAATGCGAACGCCTTCTGGGAAGGGAAAGGATATACACTTCGCACTAACCTGAATTACCGTAATAAAAGTCTTGATAAAAATGTTCCGCAGGGAGAGTGATGTTTATGACCGAAAAAGAAAAAATGCTGGATCAAAAAATGTACGACGCAAATTATGACAAAGAGCTTATTGCCCAGCGTGAGAGAGCAAAGGACTTATGCTTTGAATTCAATCAGACAAGACCCTCGGACACAGAAGCGCAGCAAAGGATACTTAAAAAGCTGCTGGGTAAAACAAAGAATGGATTTCTTATAATGCAGCCGTTCTGGTGTGATTATGGCTATAATATCGAGATAGGGGAGAACTTTTTCGCCAATCATAATATGGTTATTTTAGACGGTGGGAAGGTCACCTTCGGTGATAACGTTTTTATTGCTCCTGACTGCGGATTCTATACCGCAGGTCATCCTGTTGACTATGAGAGGCGAAACATGGGTCTTGAATATGCCTACCCTATAACTATAGGGAATAACGTATGGATAGGCGCAGGAGTACGTGTAATGCCGGGAGTTACCATAGGGGATAATTCCGTTATCGGCGGCGGAAGCGTGGTAGTTAAGGATATCCCCGAAAATGTAGTAGCAGTGGGAAATCCATGCAAGCCCATCAGAAAGATAACCGAAGCGGATAAGAAAAAAAGCTGGGACAGATAAAAAGGAAGTAAAAATATGAGTATACTAAATGTTGAACACGTTACCCACGGCTACGGCGCAAGGCAGATACTTAATGATGCCTCTTTTCGTCTTTTGAAGGGAGAACACGTGGGACTTGTAGGTGCAAACGGCGAGGGGAAAACCACCTTCCTCAATATAATCACCGGCAAGCTCATGCCTGACGAGGGAAAGATCGAATGGTGCAGGCATATCACAACAGGCTATCTGGATCAGTTCAGTACCCTTGAAAAAGGAAAGACCATTTATGATGTGCTGAGGGACGCTTTCAAGCATCTCAGCGAGCTGGAACAGGAAATGCTGGATATGTACGAAAAAATGTCTGACTGCTCCGATGAAGAAATGAACGAGATGATGGAGTCGGTGGGGGAGATACAGGATATTCTTGACACCAACGGTTACTACACTATCGACAGTAAAATTTCCGAGTACGCAAACGGTCTGGGACTCGGGGAGATTGGACTTCAAAGAGATGTATCGGAATTGTCGGGAGGTCAGAGAGCAAAGGTACTGCTTGCAAAGGTGCTTCTGGAAAACCCCATGATACTGATACTGGACGAGCCTACCAACTTCCTTGACGAAAATCACATTGAATGGCTCAAGGGATTTTTACAGGATTATCAGAATGCATTCATTCTCGTGTCACATGATATACCATTTTTAAACAGCGTGGTAAATGTTATCTATCATGTAGAAAATGCTGTTCTTACCCGCTATACCGGTGACTATGACAACTTCATGAGAATGCATGAATTAAAAAAGAAACAGCTGGAGCAGGCTTACGAGAAACAGCAGAAGGAGATAGCCGGCTTACAGGAATTTGTAGCTAAAAACAAAGCAAGAGCCGCAACAGCAAATATGGCTCGCTCCCGTCAGAGAAAGCTGGATAAAATGGAAGTGATAACTCTTGCAAAGGAGAAGATCAAGCCATCCTTTTCATTTATATCCGCAAGAACTACCGGTAAGGTGGTAATAGAAGGTACAGATCTGGTCTTAGGCTATGATACCCCTCTTACAAAGCCATTGAATTTCCGCATAGAACGAAATACCAAGACAGCTATAAAGGGAGTGAACGGACTGGGAAAGTCAACGCTTCTCAAAACCATGCTGGGTATAATACCTCCGTTCAAAGGAAAGGTACAGTTGGATCAATTTGTTCAGCCATGCTATTTTGAACAGGAGGATAACGGTTCGGATAAAACTGCTTTACAGGAAATATGGGACAAGTTCCCCTCAATGACTAATGCGGAGGTAAGAGCAGCGCTGGCTCGCTGTGGTCTTACTACCGAACACATTACTACACAGGTCAGAGTGCTTTCGGGCGGTGAGAACGCTAAGGTGAGATTGTGTGCCCTGATGCTCCGGGAATGTAATCTGCTGGTGCTTGATGAGCCTACAAATCATCTTGATGTAGATGCTAAGGAGGAGCTCAAGCGTGCTATCGGCGCATATAAGGGTACAGTCGTGCTTGTAAGTCATGAACCGGAATTTTATAACGGAATAGTTACAGATGTCTGGAATATTGAAGATTATACAACAAAGATCATATGATGGTGGTCAAAACGCTGCAATATGCATTGCAGTATGTGTTTTGCGAAAAATTATGTAAATTCTACAAATTTATATAAAAAAATAAAAAAACCCTTCACAATCGGAAGAAAGTATGCTATAATTATATTGGAATAAATTTTGCTATTGCTAACTATGTGTGTATGAGAAGTTAATTCCGGGGAAATACCGTAAATAATGTACGGTGACCTCAGCCGGCAGATGGCTTGTGTATTGAAAAAAAATGGCTTTTATATTATTTTTTGGTATACTTTCATTCAGCTGTCTTTTCCCGGCAACATAACCATCAGGAGGTACAGGAAAAATGGAAATAAATGAACTTTACAAGCTTTGGTGTGAAAAGGCAACGGATGACCCCGACCTTACAGCTGAGCTTTCAAAAATAGAGAATGATGAAGAAGGAATAAATGACAGATTCTACAAGGAACTGGAATTTGGTACAGGCGGACTCAGAGGCGTTATTGGTGCCGGTACCAACCGTATGAACATATATACTGTAAGACGTGCTACCCAGGGATTCGCTGACTATATAAATGAAGCATATAAGGAACCAAGCGTTGCAGTATCCTATGACAGCAGGATAAAGTCCGAAACATTTGCTAAGGCTGCCGCAGGTGTATTTGCTGCAAACGGTATCCATGTTCATATCTATAAGCAGCTCATGCCTACTCCTATGCTCTCTTTTGCAGTCAGAGAGCTTGACTGTCAGGCAGGCGTAATGGTAACAGCCAGCCACAATCCTTCCAAGTACAACGGATATAAGGCATACGGTGCTGACGGCTGCCAGCTTTCTGTTGAGGAATCCGAGAAGGTCATTGACAAGGTGAACCGTCTGGATATGTTCTCAGGCGTTAAGTCTATGCCGTTTGAAGAAGCTGTAAGCAGCGGTATGGCTGACTATATTGATGACAGCGTTATTGAAAAGTTTTACGATCATGTACTCGCTGAGGGCCTTAATACAGAGCTTATAAAGGACAGCGGACTCAAGGTGGTATATACTCCTCTTAACGGTACGGGTAACATCCCAGTAAGACACATACTTGACAAGATCGGTGTTAAGGATGTAACAGTAGTACCCGAACAGGAAAATCCGGACGGAAACTTTACTACCTGTCCTTATCCTAATCCGGAGGTAAGAGAGGCTCTTGAATATGGTCTCAGGCTTTGCGAAAAAGTAAAGCCGGATCTTTTGCTGGCTACTGACCCGGATTGTGACCGTGTAGGTATTGCAGTTCCCGATCCCGATGGAAATTATGTTCTGTTCAGCGGTAATGAAGTGGGTGCTATGCTTTTGGAATATATTTGCAGTGAACGAACAAGGCAGGATAAGATGCCAAAATCCCCGGTTACTGTAAAAACTATAGTTACTACTGACATTATCAAGAAAATTGCTGAGAATTACGGTGTTGAAGTCATTGAAGTTCTTACCGGCTTCAAGTTTATAGGTGAGCAGATAGGTATACTTGAAAAGAACAATGAAGAAAGCAGATATGTATTTGGCTATGAAGAAAGCTACGGCTACCTGTCGGGTACATATGTAAGAGATAAGGACGCTGTAAATGCTTCTATGCTTATCTGTGAAATGGCTGCATTCTATCGTACTAAGGGTATAACCCTCTTGCAGGCAAGAGAGAATATGTACAAAAAGTATGGTGTATTCTGTCATAAGCAGCAGAGCTTTGTATTTGAAGGCTCAGCCGGTATGAAAAAAATGGCATCCATAATGGATGACCTGAGAAACAATAAGCCGGAAGAAATAGGCGGATTAAAGGTAGTAAGATTCTCTGACTATGTAAAGAGTGTTTCCATTGATATAAATACAGGTGAGGAAACAAAAATAACTCTTCCCAAATCAAATGTGCTTGTATTCAATTTGGAGAATGACGCAGGCGTTATCATCAGACCTTCCGGAACAGAGCCTAAGATTAAGGTATACTATACCTCTACAGGTGAAACTCACGAAAAGGCTGAGGAAGTTGAAAAGAAGCTTATTGAAAGCTTTGAAACAAGAATAAAATAATATTGATCCCCCAACTAAATCTTGAATTTTCTGCTTGTCTAAATACTGAACTTCTGCGTCGGAAAGGCTTGAAATACGCCAGT
>CACZQG010000179.1 GCA_902783235.1 uncultured Ruminococcus sp. | reverse complement strand
CCTCGAAAAGAAAAATTTTTTGCTTTCTTTGCCAGCGTTTCTTTGTCAAATAACAAAGAAATGCTGAAACAAAAACTAACATAAAAGAAAAACCATCCGTAAGCAAGTAAAAAAACAAGTTCTAAAACAAATACTAACAAATAAAACAAAACCATCCGTAAGCAAATCAAAAAGCAAATTCCAAAAAAGAATTATAAATTATGGTTTTAATATTATTTCAACGATAGCAAAAACGGTTTGCTTTGCTTTTAGATATTGTCGGCTTTGCCGACACCATAATTACGCATTACGCATTACGAATTACGAATTAATTTATTGCGCATTCCGGATCAAGCAGCTGCGGATCAAAAATCACGCTCACTGCACAATAGCCGGGTCTTTGATCCCGTTGAGCTCAAATGCTCTTGCTCTGTCAATACAGGTACCGCATTTTCCGCAGGGCTTTTCTCCCCCCTCATAGCAGCTCCATGTAAGTCTCAGAGGGGCATTCAGGCGTATGCCCTCCTTTACCACATCCGCTTTTGTAAGTCCCACAAAGGGTGCTTCTATAGTAAGCTGCTTTCCGCTTCCTTCATATATCGCCTTATTCATTGCATTATTGAATGCCTCCGAGCAATCCGGATAAGCATTGCCTGCCGCATCATCGGAATGTGCTCCGTAATATATCACGCTGCACTCCCGGGAAAGGGCTATTGCTGCCGCACTGGACAGGAACAGACCGTTTCTGAAAGGCACATAGGTTGAGACCGGAGCACCCTGAGTTTGTTCAAGCTGCTTGTCATAGCTTTCATGAGGTATTTCCTTGTCCGAGCCTTGCAGAAGTGAGCAGTCGGAAAAACGGAATATCAGGGATAGATCCAGCTCATCAAGGCTGATGCCGTAGTACTCAGCCACATTCCTTGCAGCCTCCACCTCCCTGGAATGCTTTTGCCCATAGGATATGGACAAGGCGCATACATTTTCCCTGCCGTATTTTTCTATTGCCCTTGCCAGGCAGACAGTACTGTCAAGTCCGCCGCTGAGCAATACCAGAGCCTTTTTATTTTTCATATCATTGTCCTTTCAGCTGTATAAAAAATCTGTTCTGTAACGCGGGATCATCTCTGAACCTGCCACGCAATGTGGAGGACTGGGTAACAGAATTAAAGCTTTTTATCCCTCTTGCAGTCATGCAGGAATGCTTGCCTTCAATATATACCGCCACATCATCCGTCTTGGCTGCAAGGGATATTATATCCGCAATATCCGAGCCGATACGCTCCTGCAGCTGCAGCCTTTTGGAAGCAAGATCGGCTATCCTTGCGATCTTGGACAGTCCCAGTACCTTTCCCTTGGGAAGATATGCCACCGATACCTTCATGTCATACATAAGTGCAAGATGATGCTCACAGTGAGAGAATATCTCAATATCACGCACTATTACCATATCGCCGTTCTGATGTCCCACATCGAAGGTCTTGCCCATCATTTCGGCAATGTCCTCATTGGTATAGTTCATGCCCTCGAACATTTCCTCATACATTCTTGCCACCCTGTCAGGAGTTTCCACAAGTCCCTCTCTGTCAGGGTCATCCCCCAGGGCGATCAAAAGACCTCTGATATGTTCCTTTACTGCTTCTGTATCAACCATTTTCTATACTCCTTTTGCATTGGGATCCCATATGATCTTGTGCAGCTGCAACTGGAGATTCACTCCGTTGAGCTTGTTTTCCTTTAAGAAATCCACCATATCAGCAGGATCTATTTTGCCGAAAACAGGGCTTAAATATATTCCCGTCCTGCCAATAAGCCTGTACTCCTCTATTATCTCCTTTGCACGGCGCAGGTCATCCATGCTCCCCGATACAAATTTCACCGTGTCCTTTTGTGTCAGACATTGAAAATTTTCCTTCACCATATATTTTTCCATTCCGCTGGAGGGGAGCTTATAATCCATTGTAAAGGATGGAGCAAGCTCCATACAGGCAAGCTCTGCCAGAGGAACTGCCCCATTGGTCTCTATCTCGCAATAGTGAAAGCCATCCCCTGTCAGCATGGAAATAAGCTCCTTTATATCCTTCTGCAAAAGAGGCTCGCCCCCTGTAAGGGTAACATTCTGCACGCCTGTGCTTTGTATATAGGAGTATATCTCCTCCGCTGTCTGTGTAACGAAGGGAGTATCCTGTTCATTTGCCCATTTTGTATCACAGTAGGAGCAATTCAGACCGCATCCCCTGAAACGGACAAATACTGCAAGCTGACCTGCTTTTTTCCCTTCTCCGTTGATGCTCACGAAGGTTTCAGCTACCTCAAATACGCCCATGTCAGTTTTCCTCATACATAGCGCAGTTTTCGGGTGTCTCATAAACGGTCATATTGCTGACTCTGTATCCCTTTTCCTTCAGAACCATGTAAAAATGCCTTGCAAAGTTTTCGGCTGTGGGGCGAAAGGGCAGCTCCACCATTCTGAATCCGTCACGCTTTAAGCATTCCAGTGTATCGCTTTTGAAGGTATTCTTTTCATATATAAGTGAATGGTCATAATGCTCTGCTATTATTTTCAACGCTTTTTTCAGCTCGCTGAAATCCATTATCATACCCTTTTGCTGACCGTTGCGCTGTAAAAAGGCATTCTGCACCGTGGCGACTATACGCCATCTGTGACCGTGGATATTACTGCACTTGCCCTCATAGTCATGAAGAAAATGTGCTGCATCGAAGGAAGCCTCCGCTTTGATAAAATACATTTTATATCATCTCCAATTAAAATAAAACGGGTACAGTATATAGACACCTGTACCCGTTAATTTATCTTTAACCATGTAAAGATGTCCCGGTTTTGTTTGAGAACAGGAGGGTACTAATGAACTGTTCATATTTTTCCGATCTGTTATATAATCTTACTGTTGTTCGGGTAAAGCTTTTATTTCATGCTTTTACTCCGGTCAGGGGATATCAGACAGTAATAGCCGACAGCACCTCATAGTGATCCCCTGTCTTTTTAAGTGTAAAGGTCATCTTCTTTACGGGGGAGGATTTTTTATTACTCAGCCAGTGAGGTGTATCACGGTAACAGCTTACATTTATAGCATAGGTGCCGTTGTCCTCTGTGACCCCGGTGACCTCAGGATAAGTGGTGAGTACATAGTAATTTTCCGGCAGGACAAATCCGCCCTTTTCCTCATCATATTTTATCTCAAGACCGCTGAATGCTATATCTGCCGGCTCTATATCCTTGACCTCTCCCAAAAGCTTTTCTGCAGCCAGTTCCACCTGCTTTTCGGGTATGACTATTTTTGATGTTTCCTCATCCTTAAAGAACTTAACATCCCCGTGGATCACTATTTCCCAGATAGCCAGGTTGATAAGCTGTTCATTGGAGATCTTATCCGGAGAATCAAAATCGTCCACACTTGTCATAACAAAGGGCTGTACAACATCTGCCAGCTCATCGCTCATGGATTCTTCCTGTTCTTCCTTTTCCGAAGGCATCATTTCCAGCTTTTCAAGACAGAATATCACCGAGCTGAATATGCCTATAATGGTAAAGGCTGCAATTATTGCCGTTCCGAAAATGCGGAGTATGATCTTTCCGATCTTTTTCTTATCCTTTGGCTTTATAATGCGTATCTGATCCTCATTCTCTCCGCCGATATATTCCTCAAACTCTTCCCTGTCACTGCGGTCAAGCTTGTCCTGAGGCAGATCACCCAGTTCCTTTTCAAAATCGTTCTCATCGTAGTAGTCATCACCAAATCCGCCGCTGATGTGAACGCTTCCGTTATTTCCGTGACTGTCTCCGGCATAGCCCGTATCCCCATCCTCATATCCATAGCCGTCATCAGTATTATCTGCTTCCTCAAGGCGGTCATGCTCCTGCATAAGCTCCTCTCTTAAAAAAACACGGGTATGATCGTCATACGGCGGTTCTTCCTCTGCGGATGCTGACGGCTGCTGTACCATAGGCTCCCTCGGAGGTGCCTCATGCTTGGGGATATATTCATGCTTTGGAATATACTCATTTTCCGGTGGCTGCTCCGGCTCCGGTATATATACCGGCTCCCGTGGCTGCTCCTGCCGGGGGATATATTCAGGCTCCGTTTTTTGTATGACCTCAACATCGGGCTTGGGGAAGGAATGCTGAGGCTTTTCATATTCCTCACGTTCAAAGCTTTCCGGCTGACTGTTATAATCAGTGCTGTAGCTTTTCATATGCTTTATAGGCTCACCGGGCTTGCTTTCCGATGAGAATTCCTTCAGCAGCTCATCTATCATTGCATCCGTTTCGCTTTTTTCCCTCAGAGGCTTATAATCCCAGCCGTCCCTTTTTTCCTTTATGGTCTTGTTAAGCTCATCAAGAATATCCATAAATTCTCCTTTATCTTATCTGTCCGTTTCCGTTAATAAGGTATTTCACGGTGGTAAGCTCATTAAGTCCCATAGGACCTCTTGCATGGAGCTTCTGAGTAGAAATGCCTATCTCTGCTCCGAAACCGAATTCGCCGCCATCTGTAAAGCGTGTGGAAGCATTTACATAAACTGCTGCGGAATCCACCTCTCTCTGGAATTTTTCCGCATTTATAAGTGATTCCGTAACTATACATTCAGAGTGGCCTGTTGAGTATTTTCTTATATGTTCGATAGCTTCATCTGCCGAATCCACCACCTTGACTGATATGATATAGTCAAGAAATTCCGTTGCATAGTCCTGTTCTGTTGCAGGAACGACACAGTCCCCCAGGATCGCCGCAGTTCTTTCACAGCCTCTTATCTCCACATTATGCTTGTCCAGTCTTTCCTTAATGACCGGCAGAGCCTTTTGAGCTATATCCTTGTGTACCAGCAGGCTCTCTACCGCATTACATACGGAAGGACGCTGTGTTTTGCCGTTATCCACTATATTTGCCGCCATTTCTATATCAGCCGAGCTGTCCACAAATACATGACAATTGCCTGTACCTGTTTCTATTACAGGTACCTTGGCGTTTTCCACCACCGCTTTGATAAGTCCGGCTCCTCCTCTGGGGATAAGCACATCCAGGTATTGACTCAGCTTCATAAGCTCGTTGGTGGATTCTCTTGTAGTGTCCTCTATAAGCTGGACCGCATCCTCGGGCAGTCCCACAGACTTTATAGCAGCTCTCATTATTTCGGTCAGCTTTTTATTGGAGTTTATTGCCTCCTTGCCGCCTTTTAATATGACGGTGTTTCCGGCTTTAAGGCAAAGTGTTGCCGCATCCACAGTAACATTGGGGCGTGACTCGAATATAATGCCTATAACGCCGAGAGGTACTCTTGTCTTGCATACCTTTATTCCGTTGGGTCTTACGGTACCATAGTCCACAGAGCCGATGGGATCCTGTGCCTCCACAAGCTGAAGCACGCTTTTGGCGATACCCTCTATCCTGCCTTCGTCCAGCCTGAGCCTGTCCTGCATTGACTGTGACATACCGTTTTTAACAGCATTTTCCAGATCCAGCTTATTGGCTTCTATTATATCTCCCGTACCTGCAATAAGCGCATCGGCTATTGCTTTAAGGGCATTGTTTTTTATCATGGGAGATGCAGCACCCATCTGAGAGCCTGCATTTTTGGCATTCAAGCCCAGTGTTTCTACATAAGTCATTTTATTATCCTCACTTTCCGCTTGCTATAAAAAGTGTTCCTGTCTCATCGTTTTCAAAAAGTCCGTACAGCTTTTCCGGGTCCTTGCCGTTCATGATTATCATATCGATACCTGCTTCATTGGCAATTTTGGCAGCATTTATCTTGGTAGCCATCCCCCCCGTACCCAGGCTGGATCCTGCCCCGCCTGCTATATCCTCTATATGCTCATCTATTTCCGTAACAACGGGGATAAGCTTGGCATCGGGATCCTTTCGTGGATCACTGCTGTAAAGACCGTCTATATCAGAAAGTATTATAAGCATATCCGCATGGCAAAGCTTTGCCACTACAGCCGAAAGGGAATCGTTCTCCCCTATCTCCAGCTCCAGCTCATCTATAGCCACTGTATCGTTTTCATTGACTATAGGTATAACTCCCATGGATATCAGCTTTTCAAAGGTGTTCTCAACATTCTTTCTCCGCTCATTTTCGATTATCGCCTTGGTGAGCAGTATCTGTGCTACGGTTATACTGTACTTGCCGAACATATCATCGTATGTATACATCAGCTCGCACTGACCTACAGCAGCAGCAGCCTGCTTTGACGGAGTATCACCGGGCTTTTCCCGAAGACCCAGCTTTCCTACACCCAGACCGATAGCTCCCGATGATACTACAATGATCTCCTTGCCTGCATTGTGCAGATCGCTCAGTACCCTTACCAGATGCCTCATGCGCCTGATGTTCAGCTTTCCTGTTTTGTGATGAGCTAAGGTGGATGTACCCAGCTTTACCACTATCCTCTTTTTGTCCTTTATATTCAGCATCATTTTTCCTTTCTTCACGCTTTTCTTCACGCTTTTCTTCACGCTTTCACGCTTTTTTGAAAAAAAGCTTAGCAAAAAACTTTTACCTTCGCTCATACTCTTATGCGCAATGCAGCCGTATGCTCGAAGAGCAGCTAAAAGCAAATCGCCTTTTATTTTTAGCTTAGCAAAAACTTTTACCTTCGCTCACACTCCTATGCACAATGCAGCCGTATGCTCGAAGAGCAGCTAAAAGCAAATCGTCTTTTATTTTTAGCTTAGCAAAAAACTTTTACCTTCGCTCACACTCTTATGCGCAATGCACTATTCGTAATGCGTAATTATGGTGTCGGCAAAGCCGACTATTTAATTTATAATTTGTAATTTTTATTTGGAATTTCTTATTTTTATTGCTTATGTATGGTTTCATTTAATTTGTTAGTCTTTGTTTCGGCATTTCTTATTTTATTGTTTACGGATGGTTTTTCTTTTTATGTTAGTTTTTGTTTCAGCATTTCTTATTTTATTTGCTTCCGTG
>CACZQG010000178.1 GCA_902783235.1 uncultured Ruminococcus sp. | reverse complement strand
TACTGGCGTATTTCAAGCCTTTCCGACGCAGAAGTTCAGTATTTAGACAAGCAGAAAATTCAAGATTTAGTTGGGGGATCAATATTGCCTTTCAGCGGCAATATGGGTAACGTACCGATCTACAAGTAGCCTTATGTAATATTATACACTAAATTATAGATTATTTCAATAGTTACGGGGTATCTTTCAGAGTTTTCAACAATATTGAACAATGAAATTTGGAATTGTATAATGTGATTTTAGCATTTTAACAGTTTTATGTATCGAAAACTGTAAAAAATGACACGTTTTTTTGTGAATAAAAACAATACAATTTCTATGTTTTATGTATGAAACTGTTTCCCCGCCTCATCATATCCGACGGTACTTTAAGGGTACCTCTGTCAAAAGCAGGAGCAAAGCGTGATAAATCCGAAAAATCACACCCTGCTCCTTATGATAATTACTTTATTTCAGTTTTGCCAATATGCCAGATATTCTTTGCATAATCGGCAATAGTTCTGTCTGAGCTGAATTTACCTGCATTACACATATTCAGCCACATTTTCTTTCCGATAAGCTTCTTATCACCAAAATCGCCAATGCATCTGAGCTTTTCAAAAACATAGGACTCCAGATCACCCAGCAGATAGTAGTTGTCGGGTGAATGCCAGGATGCACCGTCTGTAAGTGAGAAGTAAAGCTCTCTGAAATCTCCCGAGCCGCCGTCTGAAAAAGTTCCGTCTATAAGTGTTCTCACTACACGTTCTATCTTGGGGTTCTCTGCCAGTATTTTTCTGCTGTCATACTCAGGCATGATCTTTTCCAGTTCCTCTACTCTTGCGCCGAAGATGTAGTTGTTATCCTCCCCTGCTTCCTGTACTATTTCGATATTTGCACCGTCATAGGTACCCAGAGTGACAGCACCGTTGAGCATCAGCTTCATATTGCCTGTACCGGAAGCCTCTGTACCTGCAGTGGATATCTGCTCGGAAACATCTGCCGCCGGAATAAGCTTTTCAGCATAGGAAACATTGTAGTTGGAAACAAACAGTACCTTCATATATCTGCTTACCTCGGGATCATTGTCCACAAGCTTTGCTATCTCATTGATATATTTGATGATAGCCTTTGCTCTCCTGTATCCCGGAGCAGATTTAGCACCGAAAATAAAGGTCACAGGGTTCATATTGATTATCTCGCCCGATTTGATACCGAAATAGATATACAGGATGGAAAATGCATTGAGGAGCTGTCTCTTGTATTCATGAAGTCTCTTTATCTGAATATCAAATATTGAGTCAGGGTCTAACTGTACCCCTTCCTTCTCCAGTATATAGTCAGCAAGCTTTTTCTTGTTTGCCTTCTTTATGTCCATAAAACGCTTGACTGTATCTTCACGTTCCGAGTAGCCGGATATTTTTTTCAGCTCGGACAGATCGGTCATCCATTTTTCATTTCCCAACAGCTCTGTTATAAGTGCTGACAGCTCCGGATTGCAAAGTGCCAGCCAGCGTCTCTGAGTAATGCCGTTAGTCTTGTTCTGGAATCTTTCGGGATATATTGCATACCAATCCTTGAGAACTGTATCCTTGAGTATCTGTGTGTGGATCTCCGCTACTCCGTTTACATAGGATGAGCAATACACAGCCATATCAGCCATGTTTACAACGCCGTTTCTTACCACCTTTATCTTGTTTATATCATCCGGAGTTTTTTCCTTCTGATACATTTCGGCAATAAGCTTTTCGTTTATCTGAAGTATTATGGAATATATCTCCGGAAGTATCTCCTCCACCAGTCCGCATTCCCACTTTTCCAGTGCCTCGGGCATTACCGTGTGGTTTGTATAGTTGAATACCTTTCTGGCAAGGGCAAAGGCTCTGTCAAAGTCAAGACCATTCTGCTCCATAAGCCTTATAAATTCCGGTATTGAGATCACCGGGTGGGTATCATTGAGCTGTATAGTGATACTGTCGGATATATTATCAACGCTTCCAAAGCGGTCCAGGTGTTTTTTCACTATATCCTGAAGAGAAGCGCTGCAGAAGAAATACTGCTGCTTGAGTCTCAGCTTTTTGCCCTCTCTGGTATCGTCATTGGGATAGAGCACCTTGGATATATTCTCGGCATATATCTTCTCCTTTGCCGCCTCCATATACTGCTGCTTATTGAAAAGATCAAAATCAAATTCATTTACAGCCTCTGCCTGCCAGAGACGTAGGGTGCTTACGTGAGCGGTCTTACAGCCGAATATGGGCATATCATAGGGTACAGCCTTTACCGTCTGATCTGCATAGTGTATCTCTACAGCTTCATGGTCGTTTCTCACTGACCAGGGATCACCGTATCTTGTCCAGTCATCCGCAGTTTCCGTCTGAAATCCGTTTTCGATGCCCTGCTTGAAAAGACCGTACTTGTATCTTATACCATAGCCGTCAAGAGGAAGATCCAGAGATGCAGCGCTATCCAGGAAACAGGCAGCCAGTCTTCCCAGACCGCCGTTACCCAATGCAGCGTCCTCTATCTCCTCCAGCTCATTAAGGCTTCTGCCCATTTCCTTCAATACCTTTTCGGTCTCATCCAGAATACCAAGGCAGAGAAGATTATTGTATACAGCACGGCCTACCAGAAACTCCATAGAGAAGTAACAGGCACGTCTGCTGTTTTTGTGAGCTGTCCTTGATTTATCCCAGTTTTCCTGGGCATACTCCATAACAGCATTGCCTACAGCTGTATGAAGCTCCTGAGGGGTTTTACAGTTTTTTACCGCTTCCTTTAATGCATTTTTGTATTTTTCCATTTCTATACTCCTTTATCTGTAGAAAAGCTTATTGAGCTTTAGTATCTTCTTTGCCAGCTTGTCTGTAAAGTCTGATTGCTTAGTACGGAACTGCCAGTTTATACCCAGGGTAGAAGGTGTATTCATTCTTGCGGAGGAATCCAGCCCAAGAAAGTCCTGCATCTGAGCCACAGCTATCTCAGCCACACTTGCCCATGCCAGACGGATCATGCCCATAGGTATCTCCTTTTTCTTTTTAAGCTGCATATATTCGAGACAATGGTCTATGGTCTTTCCGTTCAGGGATGAGACCCAGCCCTTTAAAGTATCATTATCGTGGGTCCCTGTATAAACTATGCAGTTAGAGCTTGCAAAGTTATGCGGCAGATGCTCGTTTTTAGCACCGTCACCAAAGCCGAATTCCAGTACCTTCATTCCCGGATATCCCACCTGCGCCAGCATCTCTCTTACATCATCGGTAATAAAGCCAAGATCCTCTGCAATAATATTCAGCTTGCCCAGTTTTCTTTCCGCTTCCTTGAAAAGCTCTGCGCCGGGTCCTTTTTTCCATTCGCCCTTTTCTGCGGTCTTATTGCCGTAGGGAATGGTATAATAGCTTTCAAATCCCCTGAAATGGTCGATCCTGACGATATCGTATATCTCTGAGGAGAAGTTCAGCCGCTGCAGCCACCATTTATAGCCGGTCTTTTTATGATACTCCCAGTCATAAAGCGGATTACCCCACAGCTGACCTGTTTTGGAAAAGGCATCCGGCGGACAGCCTGCAACAGCGTTAGGCTTCTTATGCTTATCAAAGTCAAATAATTCAGGGAACGCCCAGGCCTCAACACTGTCATAGGAAACGTATATAGGCATATCACCGATTATCTCTATTCCCTTATCATTGGCATATTTTTTCAGATTCTTCCATTGCTCAAAGAATTTGAACTGTATAAACTTGTAAAACTCCACCTGTTTTTCCAGTTCATTTTCCGCTGCCTTTATAACATCAGGCTCTCTTGCTGCAATGCTTTCCTCCCATTCATACCAGGGCTTGCCGTCAAATTTGGATTTCAGTGCCATAAAGAGGGCATAGTCATCCAGCCAGTTTTTATTTTCTGCCTTGAATTCCTTGTATTTTTTTGAAATATCCTTTTTAAAGGTCTTATAAGCCTGCTTCAGGACTTTGAAGCAATTGTTATATATGATACTGTAATTAACAGTTCTGTCATTGTCCTGCCACTTTATATCCTCATAGTCCGATTTTTTTATAAGTCCTTCACGCTTGAGAGTCTCAAAATCTATAAAGTATGGATTACCTGCATATACCGAGAAGGACTGATAGGGTGAATCACCGTAGCTTGTGGGGGAAAGGGGCAATATCTGCCAGCATTTTACTCCCGCCGAGGAAAGGAAATCCACAAAATCATATGCAGCCCTGCCCATTTTTCCAATACCTTGATCGGAGGGCAAACTGGATATATGCATCAGAATACCGTTTTTTCTCATTTTTTACTCCATTTCTGTCAATAATTATAGTATAGGCACACCCTGCTTATAATGACTTCAAGAGATAGTATTTTCAGGCAGCATCCGGTAACATCACCCGAATGCTTTGTGCGGTATTGCCTTAACATAGAAAGGAAAGTGAGCCATGAACACAACATTCAAGACCTACCCTATGCTTTTTTTGATCGGGGCTTTATGCTACAGTCTCATTGAGCTTGTTTACAGGGGACACACCCATTGGACAATGGCTGCCACAGGCGGCGTGGTATTATGTATGCTGTGCAGCATACATCTCAGACTGCCTGATATATATCTGTATGAAAAGTGCCTGTTGGGCACTATGTTCATCACCTCCCTTGAATTTACTGAGGGAGTGATACTCAACAGGATACTCGGACTGAGGATATGGGATTATTCCGATGCCCCGTTTAATATTCTGGGACAGATCTGTCCCGAATTTTCAGCCCTTTGGTTTTTTCTGTGCATTCCGCCTTTTGCTGCGTACAAGATACTGTTCAAAAAAGCATAAAAAACCTTGCACTCTTTTATTATAACATTTTTCATTGTATTTTATCAAGTGTTTTCTGAAATTTGTAAAAGAATTAGCAAATTATTGTAGCTTTTGTCGGTAATGATCACCCGTATCTGCTCAGCAGAGCTGAACATAACAGCTATGGCAATACCGTGCAAAGCCGCCGGGTGGCTTTGCTTCAGGGCGCATCTAAATACCTCTGCCGCAAATCTATACTACGCCTTTTATCGTCATATTGTCCAAAATCCCCTTGAAATGCGCCAGTATGCCTGCAAAAATTTTAGACAATCTGCCGACAGAATTCCCGGCACATCTTTACAACATGGGTTTTCAGAGATGCTCTTTCAATAAGGGGCGTCGCCCCGTCATTATATATTTTAAAAGCCCCTGCATTTATATAAAATGAAGGGGCTTTGGTGTTAAGGCAATACCGCACAAAGATTGTGCGTCAGATACGTAGTCAGATTTTTCGTTAGATTGTACAAAATCGATGCAGGCATACTGGCGTATGTCAAAGAGATTTTGTGCAAGATAAAGGAAAATCT
>CACZQG010000177.1 GCA_902783235.1 uncultured Ruminococcus sp. | reverse complement strand
GGCACTTGTGTTTCGATCCAAATCGTAGATTTGGTGAAACACTGGCGGATGATGTGCAAAACTCCCAAGCGGTCTTTGTGCGGTGTTGCCGCAAATTTTATTATATAAAACTGCCGAAAGAAGTTATCACCTTTAAACACACCTTATAAAAAGCGGGCTGAGTTAAACTCAACCCGCTGATTTTATTTTCTATGAACGATTTTCTCAGCCTCTCTGAAGGAATCTCCAAGCCCATCTATCATTGGTATTATCTCATTGATAATGTTTTTATCCATTCTTATCTTAGCCTTAACTATCATTCTTACGAAATAATCATACAACGCTGCAAGATTAGAAGAGATATCTATACGTCTGTCAAGAGATGCATTCAGATAATTCACGATCCTCTGAGCCTTATAAAGCTCCTCCTCTGCTTTTTCCACATTTCCGTTTTCAATGTGATAAACAGCGGTATTCAGCTTTTTAGAGCAGCCTTCAAAAAGCTGCACCACTAACTCTCCTGGAGTCATCGTCATGATCGCTTGTTCTTTATACTGCTGATATGGATTAGTTGCAGGCATTCTCTTACCCTCCTATACAGGATTTACATATAATTTGCAAAATAATCGCTCTGTGAATTTGCTTTAGAAAGGGCTGTTTCCATTGCATTGAACTGCTTCCACAAGCGCTCTTTTCTTGTCTCGTACTTTTTATTAAGCTTCTCCAGCTTATCCTTTATGGTTTGAAGCTGATCATAGATCTCATTGTCCTTCTCAGTAGCCTTACCCTTTACACCGGCTCTGATTACCAATGAGCCACGGCTGCCGGAGCTTGTATTGGCTGTTTTCTTGCATATATCATTAAGCCTCGTAGCAAGACCATTGGTACCAGTAAAGAACTTTGCAACCTCTGACGCATTGCTTTTCAAAGCACTTTTAAGTGTGTCCTCGTCAATTGAAAGCTTACCGTAATCTGACCACTGACTGCTGGAGTTGATACCTATTGATGACATAATATAGTTAGAGTCACCCTTAGTATACATTGCTGAACGCATTTCTGACAGGAAGGAGTTGATATCTCTGTCATTTCTGAGAAGTCCCTGCTTGGATTTTTCTTCCCAAAGCTTGATCTCATTCTCGCTCATTTCCTTCTTCTGAGCCTCTGTTAAAGGCGGATACTTTTTATAGTTAGCATCCTCATGAGTCAGCTTGTTAAGATCCTCTATAAGGGTGTTATAATCATCCACGAACGCTTTCAGCTTATCATAAACCTTATCCACATCTCTCGATGATTTTATCTCTGCTTTCTGTTCAACCGAACCTGCTTCCGAGATGAAATTGCCATTGGAGTCTTCCTTGAATGTACCATTAGTATCCTTTTCATAGCTGCCTGTAGTAGCATTGAGATCTATGAGCTGACCGTTATAGTTCATTTTGTTGCTGGAACGCTCAACTGTTGTACCGTCTATATTTACTACTGCATTCTTACCGTTCTGAACATTTGCCAGACTACCGTCACTATTTACCGTAAAGCCCAGAGTCGTCAATACATTTTCGGAGTCAGCACCAATTTTTATATCAAAACCGGTACCTGTATTCTTTGTCTCAAGCTTAAATGTAGCACTAAGGTCATTGAATGTGATCTTTACTCCTGCATCGCTCTTATTTATTTTATCCATAAGAGATGTTACAGTGTCTGTACTTTTATATTCTATATCAACATTGTTGATCGTAAGCTTTTTGGTCTCATCCTCATCCGCTTCTGCTTCGATACCCAAGGATGCAAGCGTATCTGATCTTCTGATCTGTGAAGATACTGACTTTGTTCCTTCCTTAAAGCCTATAGCCTCCATAGTATCGGCATTTGCTGAAATGGTAAGCTGTCTGCCCTTTCCAACTGCATTAAAGCTGTAGTTTCCATCACTGTCTTTATTGACACTTACAGCATTACCAAATGCAGCAGTAACTTTCTGCTTAAGCTCTTCCATAGAGTTTACAGCATCATCATCTTCGCCGATATTAAATGTCTTTGTAATACCGTCAAGAGTAAAATCAATAGTGCCGTTCACTTTGCCTTTTTCGGAAAAAGTGGTATTGATTCCCTTTGAAGTGATGGTAGCATTATCATCGGTTGTAGACACCTTACCGCTGAATCCCAGTATTGCAAGACCTGCTGAAGAACCGGATATTTCTACATCCTTTCCATCAGCATTGACCTTCAGCTCATGTGTCACCTCTCCGGAGATCTGCACCTTTGCTGCCTGTTCCTCAGTAAGCTCAGTATCACCTTTATAATATTTTGCAGTAAGATTTATACTGCCGTCTTCACTGGTAAAGGTGGCTTTAGTGTTAGTTTTTACCGTACCTGTATACGCTGTTCCATCAGTTGTTTCATAGGTATCTCCATTTTTTGTAAGTGTATTTCCATCTGCATCCGTATACTCTGTAGTGGTGGTGATCTTCACATTGCCCTCATATGGTTCTGCGCTGCCTTCGGCATACAGCTTATATGTAAGAGCTTTTCCGCTTTCATCCTTAACTGAGACCTTATCATTTACAGATGCAATATCACCATGACCGGCATTGTTTAATGCTGATTTGATATCTTCAATATTTGTAATACCTTTCAGATCAACTGTCTGTTCGCTGTCGCCGACAGTTATCTTTACCGATCTGCTGTATTCAAAGGAGCCTGCCTTGTCCTTATTGGAAGTCTGCATAACACTTGCAGGATCAACTCTGGATGAAGTTGCCGTAGTAGCTGTCGCCAGCTGTGCCACCTGAATAGTAAAATTACCATCCACTGCGCTTGAAGAAGGAGTTACGGAAACTGCCTTTGAAGATGATTCAGCGGACATTGTATTATAAAGTGAAGCCAGACGTATACATGAATCGGAAGTCAGATTAAAATACTTATCCTGGAAATCATTTATCTTGGTTATAACGTCCCTGTAAGCATCCTGTTTCCATTCAAGTATCTGCTGCTGCTGAGTCTGCTTATCGATCTTGTTCTGCTCAGTCATAAGCATAGCCTGTACTACGCTCTCAGTATCGATACCGGAAGCAAGACCCGCAACACCCTTACTGCTGTAAGCAGCGCTTGTATATCCTGACGAGGATGAACTATTATTTGTATTAATATTCATAAAACGACCTCCTTGTTTAACAGCCAACGTGAATAATTTTTCCCGTTTGCCATATCAGTGGGGGATATAATTTACGTCCATGCTGATCCCCATAAAAATATCTCTATTATATTTATCGGCAGATTTGCAAAAAAATAAAGTCAAATTTCCTTTTTATTTTTCGGAAAAAACAAGTTTTCTCCGTTGGAAAGACCGCTTGTGTAAAATTTTGCGGCATTTGCATTCTGTCCCGAATTATTTTCCTTGATCTCAGCTACTATATCATCCCGGGTATTTTTAAGTCTCTGTATTATCTCCTGATCCATAGAGCAGGCTCTTGACTTGTGAACATTAAACTGCTGGCGCAGATCGAAGATCTGCTGGATCTCCGGTGTCAGGTCGCTTCGTGAGCAGGAATTTCTGAATGCATTATATTCATGGGAACCCTCCGGGCACAGCTTTAGTATTTCCTTAGTCAGTACATCCACCAGCTTCACTATCCTGTCACGTTCATCTATATGCTTTGTAACGTCATCAATATCACAATCAATGAGTGCCATAGTTTCCTCTTCATATTTTGTAATGAGGAACAAAAGCTTTTGCTGCTTCTGTATGATGAGTACATATTTATGGGTATCCATATTTTCACCTCAAAATGGTATAAGATTTGCTTTTTCCAAAAAAATGTGTTATAATATTATAGATATCTATTTTTAGCAGACAGGAGTTGTTATCCTATGTTTCCCGCATACTGCAAAGCTATTCTGAAAGCCATGAACGGAAATATAGTCGAAAATGGTCAGGCAAAGGTTTTTCTCCAGGAAAAATACGTGGAGTTCACCTCACAGTTTGTGCCTCTTTTAAAAATGAACTCTGAGGCAAAGATAATCTGCCTGGAAGGTGCAGCAACAACACATATCATTACCGGCACGGTATATCTTTCCACGCAGAATTTTCTGCGTCTGGTAAATGTCAAGTGCAAGCTTCTCCCCGGTGCAGAAAATGTACTTGAGACCCCTACTTATCTAAAAGCGGAAATATACAAGCCATTCATGAAAAAAAGATTTTTCAAAGGAACTAAAATAGCCCATAAATGGGAAGAATGCACAGTTATCTCTCTTTCCCTGGATCGTATCGCCATCAGAGCATCAAGAATAATGTGTGAATACGAAAAAAGCATAAAGCTTAGAATGGGCGGACCGGTATTCAAGTCCGACACGGAGCTCACACTGACTCTTGCTCAGAACGGTCTTATGTTTGGAAAAAACTCAAAATATGTGTATCAGATAACCGATATACCCGAACCGCATCAGGAGGAGCTTGCTGATTTTATTAAGCTATGCAGTCTTGAACTGATAAAATACCTGCAATAAGCATCGTCTTACATTTCAGTCATTATATCTGACCTCAAGAACTCGCTTAAGGCAACACCGCACAAAGACCGCTTGGAAGCTTTGCACGTCATCTGCTTGCAGATTTTCCTTTATCTTGCACAAAATCTCTTTG
>CACZQG010000176.1 GCA_902783235.1 uncultured Ruminococcus sp. | reverse complement strand
AATTTATAATTTGGATAGAAATGCAAATGCCCTTGGGGCATATTCTTCGCATAAATCTTCAAGATTTAATTGGGACATCAATAAAAGGAAGCTTAGTTTTAAGCTGTAAAAATCACCAGAAAATTTTGTTCTATTTTATTAAATATGCACAATAGTAAAATTCCCAAAAACAGTTGAAAAATGCACAAAAATGATGTATAATATATATGTACAGTAGTGTTTACTATGACGAATATGTATGTATTCTCCCTGAATACTGCTGTTATATCACAGTAAATGACAGCTTTTTATTTTTTCTGTCTGTCGTTCTATTGGAAGCGTCAGAAAAAATCAACAAATATATAGTGAATGTAAATTTATCCATAGCTTTCACTATAACTAATTGGAGGTCAGCTTATGGCATATATGGTAAGACAGTCCATTATGGACAAGGAACAGAATGTTCTGGGTTATGAGATGAGGTATTACGACGAGACAGCAGGTACAACCGACAATGAAAACACTGCCGCCAATGCCGTATCAAATATATTGACTCAGCTGGGAGACCAGAATATAACCGATGAAAAGCCTGTTTTCCTGAACTTCACCTGGAATCTTCTTCAAAGAAAGGTACCGGAGATGTTCAATACCGAAAATCTGATAATGATAGTTGAGGATTCTATAATCATTGATCCCAAATCTACGGAAACAATGCTGGAATATAAAAAGGCAGGCTACAAGATCGCAATTGCCGATTTCCTTTTCATGCCCAGATATTTCGGCGTACTGGACAGCATTGACTATATCCGTCTGAATTTCAAGTATAACGATACATCCAACTACGCAAGCATCATAAAGCTTGCAAAGGCATTTGACAAAAAGATCATAGGCTATGATATTGAAACAAAGGAGGCTTACGATCTTGCAGTAAGCATTGGCTGTGATTACTTTGTTGGTTCCTTTGTTGCTGAAAAGATGCCCACCGAGATCAAGAAAACCGATTTCCTCCAGGGCAACTTCTTCCAGCTGCTGGCTGCTGTTACCAGACCCGAGGTAAACTACAACGAGGTATCCGAGATCATTTCACGAGATGTCAACCTTACCTTTGCCCTTTTGAAGCTTGTCAATTCTGCCTGGTTCGCTCTTAGAAACAAGGCTTCCACTATCAAGCAGGCACTTGTGGTGCTGGGTGTAGGTCAGCTAAAGCAGTGGATATATCTTTTAAGCTTCAGACAGAGCAACGGCAAAAGCCCTGATGAGCTGATAAAGCTTTCGTTCCTTCGTGCCACATTTGCTCAGGAGCTTTCCAAGTGTGCAAATGAACTGCCTATAAACAGCAGTGAAGCATATCTGCTGGGAATGTTCTCTACTTTGGAAAAGCTGACAGATACATCCTTTGAAGATGCACTAAAGGATCTTTCTATATCAGAGGATATCAAAAAAGCTCTTATCTCCGGTGAAGGTAAATGCGGCACACTGCTGAATGTAATACTTTGCTATGAAAGTGCAAACTGGCATGAAATGCAGGAATGTGCTCAGGAGCTGGGAATACCCAACGAAAAGATCAATCATCTCTATTTTGAGTGTGTTGAACAGGTAAACAAGATCTGGAACGGCATTACTCATTCTGAATAAAATAAGAAAATAACTTCTGTTAAGACAAAACCGCCTTCATATATGCATGAACATATATGAAGGCGGTTTTTTATTTAATGTCTGCTCATCAACCGTGAAATGGCTTAAAGCAAAGCTTAAAGAAATCAAATTTTGTTTGCTCTTTTATTCGTCTGAAGGACGAAATGAGCTTGACATCAAATAATGTGTTGCTATAAAATGCTCTTAAAGTGTATTTTATAGGCAATACCGCACAAAGATTGTGCGTCAGATGCGAAGTCAGATTTTTCGTTAGATTGTACAAAATCGATGCAGGCATACTGACGTACGTCAAAGAGATTTTGTGCAAGATAACGAAAAATCTGCAAATATACCCCAAGGGCACTTGTGTTTCTATCCAAATCTTAGATTTGGTGAAACACTGGCGGATGACGTGCAAAGCTTCCAAGCGGTCTT
>CACZQG010000175.1 GCA_902783235.1 uncultured Ruminococcus sp. | reverse complement strand
TGCAGGGTTTTTTTTATAACTCATAACAATGCATTTGCTTTGAAGCAGCACTTTATCGGCATATCAGATTCATACAGGGAGATCATCATTATGACGGTGCAGCACAAAGCAGAAACGTGATTTAAAATCGGAGTAATAAGCCTGCTTGATTACTCTGCAACAGCTTCAGCCATCCGGCGTGCTTTGCTTCTCATGATCGTAAAAGTTCTTTTAAGATCACAGCTTGCTATGAGTATACAGGTTAATTTGCGAGGCGAAATACATGGATGTAAAAGCAGAAAACACCCTGACAAAGCAAGATATAAATGCACTGATAAAATGCTCAGCCGGAAAGACCGGAAGGATACTTATAATACTATCTGTGACCTTTGTCATGTTTCTCATATTTTGCATGATCGTAGGCAGTACAGGCAGAAATTTCAGCTACTGCCTTGCCGGGCTTTTATGGTGTGCATTGGTCTATTCTTATATATTCCTGGTGAATCCCGTGATCGTCTACCGCAGCTTCTGTAAAAAATACGGCAGTGATGCGATTATCGTTTTCAAATTCAAAAATGATAAAATGTCTGTTCATATTGAAAACAGCGGCGGCAGTCTGAACTGTACAAAAAACCTTGAAGATTTGTTCAAGGCATATGAAACAGAGGATCACTTTTTCCTGTATACCAAACGTAATGAGACCTATATAATGCGTAAAAGCGGCATTACACAGGGTACGCCCCGGGAGCTTTCCGAAGGGCTGACAAGGAAAATGGGAAATAAATTTGTAAGGAAGGTGAGATCCGATGCCAAAATATGAAATGACCTACAGGAAATCGGATATTAAGGCTTTTTTCGATGACAATGTAAAAAAAAGTCTTATGAGAAATCTGCTCCTTATGTACTGCTCCGGAGGAGTGGTCGTTTTTCTGATGATGATGTGTATATCTCTTGTTACAAGTCTTGATTTTACTCTTACAAGCCCTATAACATACATATTTCTTGTTATACTTGCGGCTATAATCGCTCTTGCAGTAATAAGAACGCTTCACAGTTCATCAGATAAAATGTACAAGGAATTCATGTCTGTATACGAAAAAGACACTATAACCTGCACCTTCGGCATAGACAGAATGTTTATAAAAAGCACCGGCTCCAGCGGAAGCGGCAGTGTTATGTTCAGCGATCTTGAAAAAATAGTTGAATCGGATAATTATTTTTATCTGTTTGTCAGCGCAGAATTTGCACAAATAATAAGAAAATCCGCAATAGTTGAAGGCACAGTGGAAAAAACAGCCGACCTTCTTAAAAACGCAGCTAACGATAAGTACAAAGAAATTACCAGACTCAGGAGGGACAGTAAATGATCAAAGCAATTATGGAATACAACATAGACGATATGAAAGCTTTCTGCAAATATGTAAAAAGTACAAAGGACATATACGCATTTTATGGTGTTCTGCTCGTCTTATATACAGCAGGTGTTATAGGATTTGCAATTTACGGCATTGAGACCTGGGCACTTTTGATAATGTGTTCTGTAATAGTCATTATCGCAGGTATGTTTTTGTATTTTGCTATGACTGTTGCAAAAAAAGCACCTGAAAGGGAGCTGAAAAAAATAAAGGAAAAGTACAAGGATCAGCCATTATACTTCGCCTTTGACTTTTCACAGTTCGCAGTCTCTCCGGATCTCAACGACAATACACAAAAGATCGTTGTTGATTATCTGGATGTAAAACAGGTGATCGTAACACAAGATCATGTATTTATTCTTTGTCCGGAAAAGGATGACGATTTTATCCTCAGAAAATCAGCTATATCTGAAGGGACCGAAAGGGATCTGGATGACATATTCAATAGCCAGCTGAGGGGCAGGATAGTCAGAAAATAGGTATTGCACACCCAATTAAAACTTGCCAAAAGACAAAGGCAGAGAGGAAATCTATCAAGGAAGAAAGCCGCGGGAATACTGGCATACCCCAAGGCTTTCTGACACAGAGAAATTTTCTATCTGGCAAGTATTGCTTGCGAGGTTTAGTTGAGGGAGCAATAATATATATACATTCACGCCCGTGCTTTGGGCGTGAATTTTTGCGGACATTTCGATCCGTACAATTAAGGCAGCACCCCGCAAATACCGCTTGAAAGCCTTGTGAGGTATTGCCTGCGGTTTGTTGTTAAGCTTTTTTAAAAAGCGTTAGAGAAAGAATATAAACCCAAAGGAAAACAGGAAAGAGGATTAAGAAAGTATGAAAAGAGAAGACCTGAGAAACATTGCGATAATCGCCCACGTAGATCACGGCAAAACAACGCTGGTGGATGAGATGCTAAAGCAGGGCGGCGCATTCAGGGAAAATCAGATCGTGGCGGAAAGAGTCATGGACAACAACGACATTGAAAGAGAAAGAGGTATAACCATCCTTGCGAAAAACACTTCTGTTTGCTATAACGATGTCAAGATCAACATTATCGACACTCCCGGACACGCTGACTTCGGCGGTGAGGTAGAAAGAGTACTGAGCATGGTAGACGGCGTACTGCTCCTGGTAGATGCAGCAGAGGGCGCAATGCCTCAGACCCGCTTTGTTTTGTCCAAGGCACTGGAAATGAAGCACAAGATAATTATAGTTGTAAATAAGATAGACAAGCCTGATGCCCGTCTTGACGAAATAGGCGATGAGGTACTGGAGCTTCTCCTGGATCTTGATGCAGAAGAAGAACAGCTTGAAAGCCCTGTACTCTTCTGTTCGGGACGTGCAGGTACAGCTTCCCTCAGCCAGTATGAAGCAGGTACAGACTTAAAACCCCTTTTTGATACTATACTCGACTATATAGATCCACCGGAGATCGAAGAAGAAGGTCCTCTCCAGATGCTTATATCCTCCATTGACTATAACGAGTATGTAGGACGAATAGGTATAGGCAGGATCCAAAGGGGTACTGCAAAGGTAAATCAGAATGTTACCGTATGCAATCACCGGGATGAGAACAAGCTTATAAAGAATGCCAAGCTGGTATCTCTTTTACAGATAGAGGGCTTGCAGAGAGTTCCCACAGAGGAAGCAAAGGCAGGCGATATCGTATGGATAAGCGGTATTGACGGCATTACCATTGGCGATACTATTTGTGACCCTGAAAAGGTTGAAGCTCTCCCCTTTACAAAGATAAGTGAGCCTACTGTGGAAATGACCTTTGCAGTAAATGACTCTCCCTTTGCAGGCAAGGAAGGAAAATTTGTCACCTCCCGTCAGCTGCGTGAGAGGCTTTTCAAGGAGACCCTCAAGGATGTATCTCTCCGTGTAGAGGAAACAGAAAATACGGATGCTTTCAGAGTTGCGGGCCGTGGTGAAATGCATCTGTCAATACTTATAGAAAATATGCGCCGTGAAGGCTATGAGCTTTCAGTATCCACACCAAGAGTACTTTTCAAGACAGATGCTAACGGTATGAAGCTGGAGCCTGTAGAAAGACTTGTAATTGATGTCCCGGAGGACTGCGTAAGCTCTGTAATGGAAAAAATGGGAACAAGAAAGGCTGAAATGCTGGATATGCACCCCCAGGGCTCACGTATGAAGCTGGAATTCCTTATTCCCTCCCGTGGACTGTTCGGATACAAGAGTGAATTTCTGACCGATACAAAGGGTGAGGGCATAATGTCCAGCGTATTTGACAGCTATCAGCCCTATAAGGGAGAAATCCCCAGAAGAAATACAGGCTCATTGGTATCCTTCGAGACCGGCGAGGCAGTTACCTACGGTCTGTTCAACGCTCAGGAAAGAGGTCAGCTGTTTATCGGTGCAGGTACTCCCGTATATGAGGGCATGGTCGTTGGTGCGTCACCAAAGGCAGAGGATCTTGTAGTAAACGTATGCAAGAAAAAGCACCTTACCAATACCCGTGCCAGCGGCTCGGATGATGCTCTCAGACTTGTACCTCCCAGAAGGCTCAGTCTTGAAGACAGCCTGGAATTCCTTGCAGATGATGAACTGCTAGAAATAACTCCTGAAAATATAAGGATCAGAAAGCAGATACTCAATAACGCTTTAAGAGCTAAGACCAGAGCTAAAGAAAAATAAAATATAACAAAACAACACCTCACAAAGCCGTCAGACGGTCTTTGTGAGGTGTTGCCTATAGCAGATCGTGTTATCATTTCAGCTGCTCTTCGTGCTCATAACTGCCGTATAGGTTAAAGTATGAACGAAAATAAAAGTTTTTGCGGAGCTTTTTTCAAAAAGCGACTCTTTTAATCAGATATTAGTATCATCCATCGGCATTTGCGTTGTTGGCATTATTTGTGTTATTATTGTTGTTATTATTGTTGTTATTAGCATTATTATTGTTATTAGCGTTATTATTGTTATTATTTGCATTATTATTTGCTGCCTGGGCGTTATTTGTATTGCCTCCTCCGCTTGCCGGCTTTTTGGTAAGCAGTGTATCGGGCATCTTCTGTTCACTGAGAAGACCGGTCCTGATAATGGGATCAAACATTACAACAGCTGTAGTATACGAGCTGTCATCATCCCAGTCATCATAATCGGTCACCTTGTACCAGGAGTCGTCATCATTTACCTCCATTCTGAACAGAGTGTGGGCTGAAAACCACTCCGAACCGCCTCTGTCAACAACTCCGGGATTTCCGCCGTTATTTCCTCCGCCGCCCACGGGGTCTTCTCCTGCCTTGCCCCCTGTCACCAGTACCTCATTTCTGGTACCGGGTCTGTATCCGCCTGCGGCTGCCGCAGGGCTCTGATTACCGCCGGCTGCTGCAGGGCTTTGATTTCCCACAGCATTTTTATCGGTAAAACCGGTATATATATATGAAGATGAGCTGTCATCGCCGCAGCCCACAGCACACAGCAGAAGGGTAGCGGCTGCTGTAATGCTGCAAAAATATTTCATGTTCATATTATCCATTCCTTTATTAAGTATACAGAAAACGCCATACAAAAAAAGCCTGACGGCTTTTACGGCATTACCTGTAATAATATTATAGCACTATTTGATATATTAAGTCAATATTTTTTTACTTGACAACATGGAAATCAATTTTAGTAAGCAATTTGTAATAAACTATGAATTACTTAAATACAAAAGTTTAGGTCAAGCCTTTTCAAAGGCTTGCGG
>CACZQG010000174.1 GCA_902783235.1 uncultured Ruminococcus sp. | reverse complement strand
GACGGGCAGAAAGAAAAATCTCTCTCAGCGTATCGGAGTAGTACCGTGTGAAGAAATTGAAGCTGTTCAGGCGGTTATCATCAAACCTTGTAAGTATCGTCCGGAACACCTCACCTCTGCCGTTGATCGTACCTATCAGCTCGTCGGTGAGCTGCTCATAGTCCAGAAAGCCGTCACGGAACTCCGTTATGTCTCTGAAAATCTCGTCAAAGCTCAGGACAGTCTGCATATCCTCGGAGATATTTCCCCATAGCCTTTCATCGTCCTCTGTGACCACAAATATAACGATCTTAGCCTGCTCGTCAATACGATAGAGCAGGATTTTTTTATTTTCTGCCATGTTATGCTCCTTTTCATTAACGTAAAATATCGTGTACGTTATGATTATTATAGCACTTTACGCAGCACTTGTCAATAGTTTTTTACATTTTATAACGTAGTAAAATAATACGTTAATCAAAAAAGTAGTTAATTAACGTAATTTTCAATATTATAACGTGATATTATAGACTTACTAAGTGCCGTTATGTTAAAATGGTATTGTCAGCAAGAGAAAGATAGCTGCAACGGAACAGCATAGCCTATGCTGATCATTACAATTATAGAGCGCACTATAAAATACAAAGAAAGGCGATGATTCATTGAACAATGAAGCCCAGTGGGTACAGCCCACACCACTCCGTCCCGACGGGACAAACCTCCTGCCGTTTCCTGTGAACGCACTCCCACCTATTATAGGGGACATGGCGGATGCGATAGCGACCACCACCTCAACCGATGTTGCAATGGCAGGAACATCTATCCTCTCGGCAGTCAGCTACTGCTTTTCGGGAGTGTATCGTATGTCGGCAAAGCGTGACCACACCGAGCCTTTGGTGCTTGATACGCTCACCATAGCAGAGCCGAGCTTCAAGAAGTCTCCTGTGATCTCAATGGTGAAGCGACCGTACATTCAGTTCGCCCACGATTGGAATGAGAGCAACAAGCAAGACATTTTCAAGTCTCAGGCGGAGTACAAGCTCTTGCAAGGCAAGCTCGAAGCTCTTGAAAAGAAGAAAGATGTTACTGCCGAGGAGATAGCCAAGCTCCGGACGGAGATCAGCAACATTCCTGCAAGCAACTTCCGCAGGATAGCTGTTGACGATATTACTCCCGAATCCCTTGTGCATCAGCTTGAAGAAAACGGCACTTTGCTGATGATCTCCGATGAAGCAGGAATGCTCGGCAATTTCAGCGGAAGGTACAGCAACAATATTCCTAACCTTGATCTCCTGCTGAAATCATGGAACGGGGAAACGTATATCAGCGACAGAGCCACAAGAGGGAGCATTGTTCTCAAAAAGCCGTACATGAGTATCTGCCTTGCCTGTCAGCCATATGTCTTTGATAGCATGATAAATAATTCTGCTTTCAGGGGCAGCGGTCTTATCGCACGTTTTCTGTACTGTTTCCCCGTGAGCAATATCGGTACTCGCAAGTATGATACGCAGGCAGTCCCCGAAAAAGTGACAGAGGACTATAAGAACCTTGTATATAAGCTCCTCGGCACGAAATTCACCTACCACGATGAAAAGGAGCTGTATCTCCATTTTGACAGTAAGGCTTACGGAGAGTTTGTGGATTTTTACAACCGCCACATTGAGCCGATGCTCGTCACGGATATGGCTTTTTGCAAGGACTGGGGTGGCAAGTATCACGGTGAGCTTCTCCGTCTGTGCGGTATCATTCATTGCGTGAAATGTGCTTTGAATGATGTGAACCCCGTGGAAACCCGTGTCGGCATTGATACGTTCTGCAATGCAATTGAGATCGGTGAGTATTTCCGTGAGCAGGCGATATACGCTTACAGTCTCGGAGACATTGATCTCGGAACGGTCAAGGCTGAGAGGGTGCTTAACAAGATACGTTCAAAATGTATCAGGGAGATCAAGCAGAATGACCTTTACAAGTTCTGCCGATGCACTCTTTTCAAGAACGCCGCTGACTTCGGTGAGACAATGGATATGCTGGAAGAATACGGGTATGTCCGCAGGTCTGCCGAGAAAGGCACGAATAACAAAAATGTGATCCGTGTCGCAGTCAATCCGCTGTTATTCAATTCGTGAAATCTGAACTTTGAACATTTTGCACACTTTGAGCTTACAAAATGCTCAAAATGCGCAAAGTTCATAAAACTAAAACCGTAGAAAGAGGTATACACCATGAATACAACACAGAAGAAAGAAATCGTTGACAACATTCTGGAACTGCTTATTCAGCTCACCGAGGACGGAGAGAACACAGTTCCGCAAACAACCGCCGCACCGACTTCTAACAAGATCGAGATGCTCACAATCAAGGAATGCACCGAGGTCATTCAGGGACTTTCGGAGCATACCGTCCGTCAGCTTGTGAAGCAGGGTAAGGTCAAGTCTGTCCGCACCGGTGAGGGTAAGAATGGGAAAATCCTCGTCAACAAGGCTGACCTGATCGCCTACTTTAACGGAAAGGGGGTGTGAGATATGGTCGATATATGGAACCGATGACGCTGCAGGAGCAGATTGCGGCACTGGATGACAAAGACCCGAATAGCACGCTCTCTGATGTTGCCTACCAGGTTCGCCAACGGAAAGACTTCGATCACATGATAAAGTCTGCGGGGCTCTCAACAGATGCACTTGAAGAACTCCGTCAAAAAGG
>CACZQG010000173.1 GCA_902783235.1 uncultured Ruminococcus sp. | reverse complement strand
ATATTTGCCGGCATTTCACCAAATCTTTGATTTGGATAGAAATGCAAATGCCCTTGGGGCATATTCTTCGCATAAATCTTCAAGATTGAATTGGGACATCAATAAAGCAACACCGCACAATCTCTGTGCGGTGTAACTTTATTTTCATCAGGGCAGAAAAAAAGCCGAATATTCATCCGGCTCCTTTCCTTGTTCTTTCTTTCTGATCTTTATTTTCTTTTGTTCTACTTGTAATATTATACCACATTAAAACGTAAAATAAAATTGATAAACAATTACAAATTATTAAAAATTATATTAACAAACCCGATATATGTTTAAAAATCGTCATAACTGTCGATATATATTATAAGCAATACTCACGGGGCAGTGTTCACAAGCCCTGAATTTACATGAAAGGACGATAAGCGCATGAATTTTTTCAATATAGGAAGATTATCAGGCTATACTAAAAATCTGGATATGAAAGCAAAGTGGAACAATAAGAAAAAGACAGGCGATTTTCAGTCCCAATCAAAAAAGACGGAATTAGAGAGAAAGAACGATTCCTTCAAGGATTACTGGTACAGCAAGCAGAATGAACCGGATAATGATGAAAAAATGCAGAATATCAATAACAAGGTAGCAGCAGGTAAAGACCTTACCCCGGATGAGCTGCGCTACCTTGAAAGCAAAAACCCTATGCTCTATCATAAGATCAAAAATGATAAGGATGAGGAAAAAGCATTTGAGCGTGATCTGAAGCACTGCAAGACAAAAGACGATGTGGAGCGGCTGAAAACAAACACTGTCACCAAGTCCTTGTCAGTAATAGGTTCAGTCAAGAATAATCCCAACATTCCCGAAGGCACCAAGGCAGCTATTGCGGCTTCTGAAATGCAAAAGCTGAAAAAGCTGGAGGAAATATCCGCTAAATTCGTTAAAAGCGGCGAGTACGCCAAGCTTCCCACTGAAGCAGAGGTACGCAAGGCTGAGAAAGAAATTGCCGAAGCTGAAAAAGCCGAAAGAGAAAAGGCAGCAGAGGGTACAGATGAAAATGATACCCACAAATCAGAGCATTCATTACAAGAAACTGAAACAGCTATCACAGATAAAAAAGCTGAAAATACGGAAAAAACTGTACAAAGCGAAAAAGAACAGGATACCTTCCAAAAGGAGACTGAAACTGTTACTCAGGCAGAATACTCCCCCGAGGCACAGAAAATGAAACGAGCAAAGGCTAAAAATGCCTATATTCAAATACATGAAAAAACAGGCAGCTCTGATGCTGTTCCGTTTATTAATACCTCCCTCTATGATACAGGGAATATAAAGTAAAAATGAAAGCCGTGACTCCAATAAAGTCACGGCTTCTGTTTATTTGATATAATAAATTACAAAAAGATTAATATAACTTTTTTCAAATAGTTTTCCTTACTATCATTTCCTTTTATCAGGTATTAGTATCAGTTATTATCTTTCAATTATCTGACTTCTGTCAGGACCTACACCTATCATTGCAATGTGGCATCCCACCAATTCTTCCAAACGCAGAATGTATTTCTTACAGCTCTCAGGAAGCTGATCGAAGCTTCTGCAGGCTGAAATGTCCTCTGTAAAGCCTTCCAGTTCTTCATATACAGGCTTGCAGCCTTCAAGCTGCTCCAGAGTGGGAGGGAAATTATTGATCGTACTGCCATCGGGCATTTTGTATCCAACACAAACTTTAAGAGTACCCAGACCGCAAAGTGTATCCAGTTTATTTATAGCCAGACCATCAAGACCATTGACCCTTACAGAATGTCTCACGATCACAGCATCAAACCAACCTGTCCTTCTTGGTCTTCCTGTTGTAGTACCAAACTCGCCCCCAACATTTCTTATTTTTTCACCGATCTCATCATCCAGCTCTGTGGGGAAGGGACCCTTTCCTACTCGTGTGGTATAAGCCTTAGCAACACCTATAACATTACTTATAATACCGGGACCCACACCTGTACCTACACAAACACCTGCGGAGAGAGGATGTGATGAAGTAACATAAGGATATGTACCGAAATCAATATCCAGCAGAGTTGCCTGAGCACCTTCAAACATTATAGTTTTGCCTGCCTTATGAGCTTCAAAAGTAAGCACAGATACGTCGTCAACATAATCCTTCAGCTGCTTACCATACTCATTGTATTCATTTATGACAGCCTCGATATCTATAGGCTCACCGCCATACACCTCTGTAATGATCTTATTCTTCAATTTACCTGTTGCCCTTGCCTTTTCAGCAAAAACCTCAGGATTAACAAGATCATATACTCTTATTCCACAGCGTTCATATTTATCCATATATGTAGGACCGATGCCCCTCTTTGTAGTGCCGATATCGGAGTTGCCCCTGAATCTTTCAGACAGACCGTCAAGAACGATATGCCATGGCATTACAACGTGAGCACGAGGGTCGATACGCAGATTATTAGTGGAAATACCTCTCTCATGGAGAGAGCTGAGTTCTCCGGTGAAATCCTTGGGATCTAAAACTACTCCTGCACCAATAAGACAAAGCTTGTCGGGATAGAGTATGCCCGAAGGTATCAGATGGAGCTTATAAGTCTCACCATTATTAACTACGGTATGACCGGCGTTGTTGCCGCCCTGTGAACGAACGACTACGTCTGCACGTGAAGCGAGAATGTCGATTATTTTACCCTTACCTTCATCGCCCCACTGGGTTCCTACAACAATATTAGCAGGCATTATGATTCCTCTTTTCAATTATTTATTTTATTGGTCGTACTGGTATGTAACAAAACACATACACAATCTATTATAACAGATTATTTATGATTTTTCAATAGTAAATGGAAATTTTTTAATATTTTATTCTGAATATAGCTATGAGGAGCAAAGCTTTTTGTTACTGCTCTAAGGCTACGGAGTGAACTCGTTAATTATCTCATGTTCACTCATCGCCACAAAGCAAAAGTATTGGAGATGTATAGCCTTAACAGCAATAGCATTTAAAATAAGCATCAGCACATATACAAAAAACTCTCTCCGCATTTGCTGCGGAGAGAGCTGTAGTTACGCATAAAAGCTGTTGTTGTCGCCCAAGATGAAGGATTCTTCTGAAATTTTGCTCCAATCCACCTTGTCGATCTCATCAAGCAGCTCCTCTATTGAGTTGGCGCTGACTGATGCACGCTTCAAGGATACTGTCTTAGACTTATCAAAGCCCTGTTTTTTATCCGCCTTTTCAGCAGCTTCATCCTTCGAGGCTTCGGCTTTCTTATCCTCTGCCTTTTTCTTAGCTGCTTCCTCAGCCTTTTCCTGCATGGATGCAGTGGACTTTTCAAGCTCGGCAAACATCTTCATTGTACCCTTGTCGTCAAAGGTAATGCTAACACTGCTGACAGTAACACCATCTCCCAGATCAGCATTTCCATCTTCACCCATAAGCATTCGGGAAATTTTTACTGCCTTGTCAACGCTTTTCATCTGCTGCTCTGCAAATTTCTCGTCGTCAGCCATTTTTTCAAGCTCATCACTTGAAAACACTACCGCAAATTCTTTAGTTGACTGACCTACAAGACCATTCACATCGTCATCGGCATTGGCAACAATAAAATCATAATCTCCATACTGCTTTCGCAGTCCGTCCAGATATTTTTGTGCCTTTGCCGACAGCTTGGGTTCGCTGGAGCCTATCTTGTCAATAATGCTCTGCGCCTCGGTTGACTGGGCTGTTTCAGCAGCCTTAGCCGCCGATGCTCCTTTAGCTTCCGTGCTTTTCTTTTTGCCTGCGGCATTGCTTTTATATGGATTTCCACCAATGCCGTAGCTGCCCATTTTCAACATAATACAAACCTCCTTTTTTGATTTCTCCGTGTTCTGAATAAGCTACACGGGCATTATTTTTGCGCATAGTGTATACTATATATATCGGCACGAGTTTATTAAATTAAATAGTTTTGATGAAAAAATATTCTAAAATATTACAAAATTATGATTTTTTAACAACAGCATGGATAACAGCCTTTAAAACATCCTCATAATCTTTATCATAAGCTATAATTTTCAGGACTGCCAGACCATTTTTAGGGTTTCTGTCATATAACTCAGTTATTTTGGCTTCACCATAGATAATGTCTCCCGCAAAAACAGGCTTTAACCATTCAACTTTTGTGGATTGTCCTGCGATCAATTGCTCCCCAAAAAAATCTTTTTTTAAGTATTCAGCCCACACCTCCAGAAAAGTTAGCATCCCCGGAGCAATAATATCTCCGAAATGAGTAGTTTTTGCGTATTCCTCATCAGTGTGTATCGGAACATTGGCATACTTTTTTGCAAACTCCATCATACTGTCTTTTTCGATCTTAATGGGGCCGAAGCCTATTGTTTTTCCCGGCACAAGCTGTTCAAAATACATAGGATCACCTACTTTATATAGTAAACATAGTTTTCTTTTCTGGGATGTGCAGCACCCAAAGGCTTGTTTGCATAGCCGAGAGCCACATGACCAATGCCTTCGTACTTCCCTTCTATACCGAGCTTTTTGAGAATACTCTTTCCAAAGTCGGACTCAAACTCTTCTTTTGCACGATGGATCCAGCAGCTTGCTACACCAAGAGCATGAGCAGCATTCATTATATTTCCAATAACCAATGAGCCGTCATATACATATGTGGACACGCTCTTGTCTGCTAAAACAATAAGCATCTGAGGTGCTCCATAAAATGGGTCAAAGCCCTCCTGCCAGCCGCCTATCTTACGATTCTCCTCGGATATCTCATCACGGAGCTTCTTATCAGTTACAGAAATAATAATAGGTGCCTGCATATTTCTGCCTGTAGCGGCATAAGTACCGGCTCTTATTATTTGATCCAGTACATCATCGGGGAGCAGATCAGCTTTGAAATCACGGCAGCTCCTTCTTTCTTCCATTACCTTTAAAACCTCATTCATAGTAATTCTTCCTTTCTGTTATTAATTCTTCATTACCTTACGAATTTACTTTTATCCTCATAACACTTTTCTCCAATTCAATTATACCACATTTTAGTGAATATGGAAAGTCCCAATGAAAAAAATGTATATAAATAATTTATGAAAACATAAAACAAAGAATGCAATAAATTCTCTTTATCAATTAAACATTCAGTAGCTCTTCGAGCCTATAACTGCCGACTCAATCAGTCTATGAGCGAAATTAAAAGTTTTTGCCGAGCTTTTTTCAAAAAGCGACCTTTCATTTTTTTTAGATATTAGTATAAAACGGACAACCGGCTGCGAGCGTGAAAAATAAAGCCGTCTGCCAAACGCAGACGGCTTTTATATGAAATGTTAAACCTAAATCAATTGATAGTTCTCTTTACATAAGAAGTATGGAGAAGCTGGTGAGCCTTATGGCTGCCGGGTTTTTCAAGATACTCTGCGTAGAGTTTCTTGATAACGGGATTCTCGTGAGATTTTCTTATAGGTCTGCTTTCGTCCAGATCATAGAGTACCTTTGCACGGAGTGCTCTGATATCTGTGAAGTTGCGGACGCTTGCAGGCTGCTGAGGCTGACCGCCGCCGTTTACACAGCCGCCGGGACAACCCATGATCTCAATAAACTGATAATCTGCCTCACCATTCTGAACCTTAGTAAGAAGCTCTCTTGCATTACCAAGACCGCTGGCAACAGCAACCTTAACATTCAGATCGCCAACCTTGTACTCAGCTTCCTTAATACCCTGTGTACCACGAACATCTGTGAAGTTAAGCTCCTTGAGTTCTTCACCTGTAAGTGTCTCAACAGCGGTTCTCAATGCTGCTTCCATAACACCGCCGGTAGCACCGAAGATAACGCCGGCACCGGTAGATACGCCCAGGGGATCGTCGAACTTTTCATCGGGAAGCTCTGTGAACTTGATTCCGGCACGCTCGATCATTCTTGCAAGCTCTCTTGTTGTAAGTGCAATATCAACGTCTCTCAGACCTTCACCTGCACCCTCCTGATCGTCTCTGCCTATCTCAAACTTCTTAGCTGTACAGGGCATGATACTTACTGATACGATATTCTTGGGGTCGATGCCTGCCTTTTCAGCATAGTAAGACTTAGTGATAGCACCAAACATCTGCTGAGGAGATTTACAGGATGACAGATTCTCTGTCATATCAGGGAAGTAATGCTCACAGTACTTGACCCATCCTGGTGAACATGATGTGATAAGAGGAAGCTTGCCGCCATTCTTAACTCTTTCAATAAACTCATTAGCCTCTTCCATAATAGTAAGATCAGCAGAGAAGTTGGTATCGAATACCTTGTCAAAGCCAAGTCTTCTCATAGCTGCTGCCATCTTACCTTCAACATCTGTGCCGATAGGAAGACCGAATGCTTCACCCAGTGCTGCTCTGACAGCAGGTGCTGCCTGAACAACAACGTGCTTTTCAGGATCTGCTATAGCTGCGAATACCTCACTTGTATTATCCTTTTCAGATATAGCGCCAACAGGACATACTGCGATACACTGACCACAGGATACACAGCTGGTCTCACCCAGACCCATATCAAATGCGCTCTGGATAACAGTCTTAAAGCCTCTTTCGTTAGTACCGATAACACCAATACCCTGTACCTTTTCGCAGACAGCAGTACATCTTCTGCAAAGGATACACTTATTGTTATCACGATACATATGAGCAGCTGTATCGTCTATCTCATACTCATTCTTAACACCGTCATACAGACCCTCGTCCTCAACGCCAAGATCCTTACAAAGCTTCTGGAGCTCACAGTGACCGCTTCTTACGCATGAGAGACACTTTCTGTCATGATTGGAAAGAATGAGCTGTAATGTCTTTTTTCTGGACTCCAGCACCTTGGGAGAGTTTGTGAGTACCTCCATACCATCGCTGCATGGGTAAACACATGAAGCAACGATCCTGAATCCTCTGCCCTCATTCACCTCAACAACACAGATACGGCAGGCACCGATCTCGTTTATGTCTTTGAGGTAGCAAAGTGTAGGAATGTCGATATTTGCCATACGGGCAGCTTCCAGAACAGTAGTGCCCTTAGGTACGGATATTTCCATACCGTTTATTTTAACATTGATATTTTCCATATTCTGTACCCCTCCGATTACTGTTTGCTTATAGCCTTGAACTTACACTGTGCCATACAAGCACCGCACTTAACGCACTTTTCTGTGTCGATAGCCAATGAAGGCAGCTTGTGTCCTTCTGCTGTGTAGTCTGTCTTGCTGATAGCATTTGCAGGACACTGACGAGCACACATACCGCAGCCGATACATTTTTCCTTGTCAATTGAGAAGGAAAGAAGATCCTTACAAACGCCGGCAGGACACTTCTTGTCAACAACGTGAGCTTCGTATTCGTGTCTGAAATATTTAAGTGTGGAGAGAACAGGGTTAGGAGCTGTCTGACCAAGACCGCAAAGTGAATTTGCCTTAATGTAGTAGCAAAGCTCTTCCAGCTTGTCTATATCTTCAAGAGTTCCCTTACCCTTTGTGATCTTATCCAGCATCTCATACATTCTCTTTGTACCGATACGGCATGGAGTACATTTACCGCAGGATTCATCAACTGTAAATTCAAGGAAGAACTTAGCGATATCAACCATACAGTTGTCTTCGTCCATTACGATAAGTCCGCCTGAGCCCATCATTGAACCGATGCTGATAAGGTTATCATAGTCGATCTTGATGTCCATATGCTCAGCAGGAATACAACCGCCTGAAGGACCGCCGGTCTGTGCAGCCTTGAACTTTTTGCCATTAGGAATGCCGCCGCCGATCTCCTCGATAACTTCACGGAGAGTAGTACCCATAGGTACTTCAACAAGACCTGTATTGTTGATCTTACCGCCCAGAGCAAATACCTTTGTACCCTTGGACTTTTCTGTACCCATTGAAGCAAACCACTCAGCACCGTTGAGAATGATCTGAGGAATATTTGCATATGTTTCAACGTTATTGAGGATAGTAGGCTTCTGGAAAAGACCCTTTTCAGCAGGGAAAGGAGGACGGGGACGAGGTTCACCACGATTGCCCTCAATTGAAGTCATAAGAGCTGTTTCCTCACCGCAAACGAATGCACCTGCGCCCAGACGGAGGTCTATATCAAAGCTGAAGTCTGTGCCGAAGATATTCTGTCCCAGCATACCTGCTTCACGAGCTTGCTTGATAGCGATATTAAGTCTTTCAACAGCAATAGGATATTCTGCACGAACGTAGATATAACCCTGCTTAGCGCCGATAGCGTAACCTGCAATAGACATAGCCTCCAGTACAACGTGGGGGTCGCCCTCAAGTACAGAACGATCCATAAATGCACCCGGGTCACCCTCATCGGCATTACAACAGACATATTTCATATCTGCATCGGGAACGATATTCTTAGCCAGCTTCCACTTCATACCTGTGGGGAATCCGCCGCCGCCTCTGCCACGGAGACCACTGTCCAGAATAGTCTGGATAACATCGTCCTGGGACATTGTTGTAAGCACCTTGCCCAGTGCCTCATAACCGCCTCTGCCTATGTATTCATCTATACATTCAGGGTTGATAACACCGCAGTTTCTGAGAGCAACTCTGTGCTGCTTCTTATAGAAGGATGTATCGTCAAGTGACTTGATATTATCGCCGTCAACAGTTTCTTCATAAAGGAATTCCTTTACAGGATTACCGCCGATAAGATGCTCGTCAACTATACGGGGGATCTCATCTATGTTTACTCGGGAATAGAATGAGCCCTCAGGGTAAACGATCATGATAGGTCCACGCTCACAAAGACCAAAGCATCCTGTTTTTACGATCTGTACCTTGTCCTTGAGATTCTTTTGTTCAAATTCCTGTTCAAGTTTTTCTATGATCTTAGCCGAATTTGAGGAAGTACATCCTGTACCGCCGCAAACGAGAACGTGCTTTTCGTATTTTGAAGATGCTTCGTCATGAGTTCTGAGGTTGACCTCCTTTTGCATCTTCTCTCTGATGACCTTGAGTTCGTCAAGAGTTTTCATATATTAACCTCCTAATGGTCTGTATTTATTAGCCAGCATATTTTTCCAGGATGCCGTCAACATCGTCAACTGTAAGACGACCGTAAACCTCACCGTTTACAGTAAGTACGGGAGCAAGACCGCAAGCGCCTATGCAGCGGCAGGCTTCCAGTGAAAACTTGCCGTCAGGTGTGCATTCGCCGTCACCGATACCGAGCTTTTCCTGAAGCTTTTCGTAAATATCGCCCGAACCCTTAACGTAGCAGGCAGTACCAAGACAGACAGAGATCTGATATTCGCCCTTGGGGAAAAGAGAAAACTGAGCATAGAAGGTAACAACTCCGTATACCTTTTCAAGCGGTATGTTCATTTCGTTGGAAATGATAGTCTGCACTTCGATGGGAAGATAACCGTAAATCTCCTGAGCCTTTTGGAGAACAGGCATCAATGCACCCTTGTCACCTTTTTTTTCAGCGATGACCTTGAGCAGCTGGGCTTCCTGTTCGGCAGTACCTTTAAAAGGAACTGTGTTAGTAATTTTACTCATTAGTGGACCTCCTTGAATATTTGTGTATGCGGCTATAAAAGCACCGCAAGCCTTGTTAAAATAATAACATTATCCATAAATATTATTTTAGCATATTTCCTAAAAAAAATCAACCCTTTATATAACTAATCACCATGTAGTTTTTTTGTTCATTTTGTACAACTGTAATAAATATTCCGTTAATACATTCCATTTGAGGTCATAAAAAACTGTCCTTTGAAGTCGAGTTTTGTTATTATTTATATTTTATCGATTTAAAGCTTTACGTACAAAAACCTACCTTTCACATTTGTTTTGTGCATTTTTACAGTAT
>CACZQG010000172.1 GCA_902783235.1 uncultured Ruminococcus sp. | reverse complement strand
CAAGCCTTTGAAAAGGCTTGACCTAAACTTTTGTATTTAAGTAATTCATAGTTTATTACAAATTGCTTACTAAATTTGATTTCCGTGCACAAGGATATAAATGCCTTGCACGCTCATCCCTTAGGGGCACTGTAGTTTTTCTTGTTTGCTCCTATTATCCCACCCACAGCCGAGGGCAGCAGTATCAGTACTCCCTGACGCAGCATCACCCACAAAGAAAAGCTTCTCATATAAAGGATGCCGAAAATACAGGTAATGATAAGCAGCGCAGCCCCGCTTTTGAGACCCCAGATAATTCCCTTGCGCCGCTTGTACCTGCCGCAGCTATAGCCGGTGATATAACCGCCCATAGCAAGGGAAAAGCTCACAGCAGCAAATACTGCTCCCTCAGACATATCAAAACGGCTGAGTCCCAGTCCGCAAAGGCATATAAGTGCCACCACAGTGAACAGACCCCGTGATACTGCGGTCACCGGACCATAATGTTCCCAGCTTGTCACTCTTTTTATAAAACTACTCCTCATTTACCAATACCTCTCTGAGAGCCTGCTGCTCCTCCTCAATGCTTTTATCAAAAAGACTTGCTATACTGTACACTGCCACACCCACGCCGCTGTCAAGAGCTCTCTGCGCCTCTCTGGAGGGTATGTGAGTATCATTTATCCATTCGTCCATGCCGCTGCCTGCCCATTTATCCTCTTTGCCTATCTTATAGGTGCATATGCCTGCCACAAGCTTTACAGCGGTGCATTCCTCTATCCAGCTATCCAGAGCCGGTTCAAAGGGCAGGGCTTCATTCCTGAAACCGTAGTAAAGCTGCGGCGCTATGTAATCGCAATAGCCCTTGCTGCCGCACCATTTATGCACATCGGCATAAAGGATATTCACATCCGTATCCATATTTCCCTGGGGACTGATACCAAATAGTATATTATCGTCCACCGACTTTACAGCATCATATATTCCCTTTACCATAAGATCGGTATTTTCTCTTCTCCACTCAGCCCGATCATCCCGCCCCGATCCGGCAAACTCATCGTCATCAAAGCTTTCATCCGTGGTGGGATAAAAGTAATCATCTATATTCAGTCCGTCAATGTCATAGTTCTCCGCTATCTCACGGGCACCATCAGCTATAAGCCTGCGCACTTCCTCATGGGCAGGATTCAGGTACCACCTGTCCCCCACTTTGCATATATAGCTGTCCCGTTCTGTAACGTACCATTTTTTTATGGTGCAGCTGCCTTCCATAGACTGCATATCCTTATCCGTTCCGCATCGCAGAGGATTTATCCATCCGTGAACGGATATTCCTCTGTCATGAGCCTGAGCAATTGTCACTGCAAGAGGATCGTATTCCCCTGTAAAATACTGTCCCTTTGGAAAAAGTTTGCTATTATAATAAGCGTCACCGTATGCCCTGATGTGGAGATACAAGGTGTTCAGCCCCATATCCTTTATTTTATCCAGCAGGGCAGAGATATTCTCAGTAAATTCTTCCTCAGTTTTGTTATAGAGTATGTCCTCCCAGTCCATCATAGTGAACCATACAGCCTTCTGTACCTCGTAATTCAAAGGTATATATCTGTCCTCAGTCACTATCCCCAGCTGCTCGGGAGTCTGCTCTGAAAGGCTCACTCCGCTGTCAGCCGCCCTTTCACCGCAGGAACATAGAAAAAACATCGCCATAATCACAAAAATCATCTTTTTCATATCAGCACGTCCTTTTTTTAATATACTATGCAGAGGTTTTTATTTTTATTAACGCTTTCTGAAGAAAGCTTAGCAAAGACTTTTAATTTCGATCATACTCTTATGCATTCGGCAGTTATAAGCTCGAAAAGCAGCTATAAAGCGTGATTAGGTTTAGGATTAAATGGAAACGCTCAACCCCCGACCCGTGGAATGGGTCGGGGGTTTTGTTAAAGTGGTTTTGCCGGCTGGGGAACATTTACTATGTTCCTCAACGGACTGTAAAAGCGCAGGCGAAAACCTGCCATGTGGAATATGGCAGGTTTTCAGTAAAGCAGCGGCAATTCCCATAGCTTACGGCTGCCATTAGAGCAGCCCTTACTAAAAATAAAAAGCACGGCGTGCCTTGCCGTGCTTTTTTCCGTATTCTTTTATAATATGGGAAAAAACAAAACTACAAAATCCCATTGTAGGCTGAACCACTTTAACAAAACCCCCGACCCATTCCACGGGTCGGGGGTTGAGCGTTTCCAT
>CACZQG010000171.1 GCA_902783235.1 uncultured Ruminococcus sp. | reverse complement strand
TCCTCATAAAGTCCTACGGGAAAATCGGAATAGCCCTGGGGAAGCCCGTCATACATAAGCAGATATGTGCCAAAGGGTATATCCTCTCCCATCCTGTATATACCGCTGCTCCATCTGCCTTTTTCGGCACTGATCTCCTTTATATTGCTATCCCCTGCCGCCTCAGTATCAGAGGATAAATTATCCGCAGAAGATCCGACGGCATTTTTCTCACCGGCGGATGACATCTGCAAGCCGGAGCCTGCCTCACGGGAATAAGCATTCCTTCTGCTGTTGTATCTATCTACGGTTCGTGACACAAATACAGCCAAAGCAAATATAATGAATACGACAGCTGCCAGGGTAGTGATAACAGCATTTCTTTTTCGCCTTGCCGCCTCTGACTCATTTATGGCTTCACGGGCTGCCTTCATATTCTTTTCCATATTTGCAATGTTTTCAATGATCTTGTCAGAGCTTTCCCTTACATCCGAATCACAGTACAGACAAATGCCCTCCCGGACCTCACCGCCGCAATGAGGACATTTCCCGTTTAGCATATATTGTCATCCGTTTCTATTACCGCGTCCTTATGAAACCGTGATTTCAGCGATTTAAAAAGCTTTACGATCATTACGATATCTTTGTAAACACTGTAAAGCAAAAGTGAAACAGCCAGTATTATAAGAAACGGAGAGAATATATCGAACCAGTCTGTATTAGTTTTTACTTCCCTGATCTTTTCCTGTACCTTACTCATATCCTTATTACCTCTTTCTTTTAATTTTATCCCAATAAACCTTAGCGGACTGCTCTTGTTTATTGTCACCGTACCTGTAATAAACTCTTCCCACCAATCCATCGGGCATATACTGCTGTTCTACCCAATGATCCGGGAAATCATGGGGATACTTATAAAATTGTCCCTTGACAAGGGCATCCTCCCCGTCAAAATGCTTATTCTGCAAGCATCTGGGAAAGCCCACAGCCTGTCCGTTTTCCACATCAGCCATAGCCATATCTATCGCTTCAACGGCGCTGTTTGACTTTGGTGCCGTGGCAAGAAGGACTATCGCCTGGGCGATGGGTATACGTGCTTCCGGCAGACCCAGCTGTAGGGCACTGTCAACACACGCCTTTACTATAGTGATAGCCTGGGGATAAGCAAGTCCCACATCCTCACAGGCTATTACCAGCAGACGGCGTGTCAGGGATATTATATCCCCGGCAGTCATAAGTCTCGCCGCATAGTGCAGTGCTGCATTCTCATCGGAGCCGCGAATGGATTTCTGCAATGCCGAAAGAATATCGTAATGCTGGTCACCGTCACGATCATAGCGCATACTGCTGCGCTGTGCCAGAAGCTCTGCCGTGTCCATAGTTATACGCACACCCTCGCCGGTGATCTCCCCTGACATGGCAGAAAGCTCTACAGTGTTCAGTGCCTTTCTCACATCTCCGCCGCAGCCTGAGGCTATGTATTCATCAACACCCTTATCACGGATATACTTTGTATTATTCATTTCACACAGCTTATCCCATGCTCTTGTAACAGCATTTTTTATCTCCCCGGGGTCGGGAGCTTTGAATTCAAACACGGTGCATCGGCTTATAACTGCCCCGAATACAGCAAAGTAGGGATTTTCCGTGGTGGACGCAATAAGGGTTATGTCTCCCTTTTCAATGTATTCAAGAAGGCTCTGCTGCTGCTTTTTATTGAAGTACTGTATCTCATCCAAATACAGGAGTATTCCGTTTTCGCTGCCAAAGGTGCCGATACTGGAGACCACATCCTTTATATCTGCAATGGATGCCGAGGTACCGTTCAGCTTGTGAAGGGACATATTGGTATTCTGTGCTATTATTCTTGCAACAGTAGTCTTGCCTGTGCCGGAGGGACCGTAAAAGATCATGTTGGGAATATGACCGCTCCCGATTATCCGGCGCAGAGGTCTGCCCTCTCCTAAAATATGCTTCTGCCCTACCACCTCGTCAAGAGTGGAGGGACGTATCTGTTCTGCCAATGGTGACGGCATATTTATTATTCACCTTCTTTCTTTTTACGCTTTTTTAAAAAAGCTTAGCAAAAAGCTTTTACTCTGCCCTTTTCTATACTATAACTGCTGCCCGTATGCCCGAAAATCAGCTTTACAGCGTTATAGCTCTTATATTTGCGGCTTTGATAAGTCCTTATGCGTTGGGGAAAATACCCATCCGGAATACGGATATGTTTTTCTGATCTCCGAGGGGCAATGACCTCGCTGTCCCGCATATAACGCATATTTCAAAACACAAACTCTTTTATAACACCGAACACCGCACAAAATGTACGGTGTTGTGTCCTTATTTACTCATAAAGAGGATATTTTTTGCATATATCGGTTACACCTGCACGGATCTCATCAGCCTTATTTTCAAAGTCCTTGGCAGCCAGGTAAATATACTCGGCAATAGCCTCCATTTCAGGTTCCTTCAAGCCTCTGGTAGTGACCGCAGGAGTACCTATTCTAAGACCGCTGGTAACAAAAGGCTTCTCGGGATCGTTGGGTATAGCATTCTTGTTTACTGTGATGTATACTTCATCCAGTCTGTGCTCCAGCTCCTTGCCTGTGATGCTGAAGGGACGGAGGTCAACCAGCATGAGGTGGTTGTCAGTACCGCCGGAAACCAGGTTGAAGCCTCTCTTGACAAGTCCCTGAGCCAGTGCCTGAGCATTCTTTACTACCTGCTGCTGATATGCCTTGAACTCGGGCTTTAAAGCCTCACCGAAGCATACAGCCTTGCCTGCGATAACGTGCATAAGAGGACCGCCCTGTATGCCGGGGAATATAGACTTGTTGATCTTCTTTGCCAGCTCCTCGTCATTTGTGAGGATAAGACCGCCTCGGGGACCTCTGAGTGTCTTGTGAGTAGTTGTTGTAACAATGTCAGCAACGCCTACAGGTGATGGATGACAGCCTGCTGCAACAAGACCTGCAATGTGCGCCATATCCACCATGAGATATGCACCTACTGATTTTGCGATCTGAGAAAGTCTCTCAAAGTCGATTATTCTGGGATAAGCGGAAGCACCTGCAACTATAAGCTTGGGCTTGTTTTCCTGTGCCAGCTTTTCAACATTATCGTAGTCGATCCTTTCATCATCACCCAGACCGTAGGAGATAAAGTTAAAGTACTTGCCTGACATATTAACAGGTGAACCGTGAGTCAGGTGTCCGCCGTGGGCAAGGCTCATACCCAATACGGTATCGCCCGGTTCAAGAAGTGCAAAGTATACCGCAGTATTAGCCTGAGCACCGGAATGTGCCTGTACATTGGCAAAGCCTGCGCCAAACAGCTTCTTTGCTCTTTCGATAGCTATATCCTCAACGATATCAACACACTCACAGCCGCCGTAGTAACGCTTGCCGGGATAGCCCTCTGCATACTTGTTTGTGAGTACAGAGCCCATTGCAGCCATTACCTCGGGAGAAACTATGTTCTCACTTGCGATAAGCTCAAGATTTCTTTTCTGTCTTGCCAGCTCCTTGCCCATTGCCTCTCCCACTTCGGGATCGGATTTTGACAGAAAGCCTATAGTGTCCATTAAATTTCCGTACATATCTTTATTCCTTTCATTTCCGGCAATACCGTCAGAGCCCTCATACGTCACCTGCAGGGTATAGCCTTTATTAACGCAAAACTGCTTCTTTAATTATACAGCATTTTTTCATACTTTTCAATAGTTTTTATCAAATTTCGCAAAATCATTTCTTTTTGTTCTGAAAATTATATGTTATTGCTGCCAGCATCTTATGTGGTACAAAACGTGAACCGAATACAGCCAGCTTCATGGTCAAAGTCGGTATAATGACCGTTTTGCCCTTCAATGCCTTGTCTATTGCGTACTGCGCCGCTTCCCGGCTGGTAATGCCCGACAGTCCGAAGCTGACACCTGCACGGTTATTGAAATTAGTATCCACGGGGCCGGGACACAGCACACACACCTTTACCCTGCTGCCCGATCTGCGAAGCTCCTCGTTTACTGCAAGAGAAAGACGGACTACATAGTTTTTGGAAGCATAGTAGGCAGCCATAAGAGGTCCTGTCATAAATCCCGCACTTGATGCCACATTTAATATAGTACCGCTGTTTCTTCTCTTGAATTTTTTCAGGAAAAGCTTGGTAAGTATATGAAGTGAACGGATATTTACGTTTATCATATCCAGCTCTGTTTTCAGACTTGTCTTGTCAAATTCACCGAAGGCGCCGAAGCCTGCGTTGTTTATCAGCATATCCACTCTCATGCCCTCACAGTATCTGTACAGCTCTATAGCACCCTTTTGGGATGCAAGGTCACAGCAGTAAATATCACACGCCGTATCAAGCTCTTCTGACAGCTTCTCCAAAGCCTTACGGCTTTTTTCAGTTGAAGTGAGTATAAGCTCCCACCCCATTGAGGACAGTATCCTCGCCATATCTCTTCCAATTCCCGAGCTTGCGCCTGTTATAAGTGCTCTCATCTGTTTACCTCCGTTATTTATAGATATTGATCCCCCAACTAAATCTTGAATTTTCTGCTTGTCTAAATACTGAACTTCTGCGTCGGAAAGGCTTGAAATATGCCAGCATT
>CACZQG010000170.1 GCA_902783235.1 uncultured Ruminococcus sp. | reverse complement strand
CCGTCAGTGCAGCATCGGTCATTTTCAGGCTATAGCTCCGGCTTCATATTCCTTCAGCGTTCTTTCCAGGGACTCCATCGCCCTGTCCGCATATCTGCCGTACTTTTCCTTTTTATCCTTTATTCTTGACGGCAGCTGGGGAAGTATACCCATATTACATCCCATTGGCTGAAATTCTCCGTCGCAGCCGCCGCTTATATAATGAGTCAGGGCACCGATCATGGTATCCACAGGCAGTATAAGCGGCTTTCTGCCATTTATGAAGGCTGCCATATTTATCCCTGCCATAATGCCCGATGCGGCAGACTCAATATATCCCTCCACACCGGTTATCTGACCTGCGAAAAAGATCCTGTTATCCGTTTTAAGGCTGTAATCCGGGTTGAGCAGCCGTGGGCTGTCTATAAAGGAATTGCGGTGCATAACACCATAACGCATAAATTCACCCTTTTCCAGCCCGGGTATCATGGAGAACACTCTTTTCTGCTCACCGAATTTCAGATTTGTCTGGAATCCCACCAGATTATAAAGGGTACCCTCCTTGTTTTCCTTGCGAAGCTGTACCACAGCATAGGGGCGTTTACCTGTTCTCTTGTCAGTAAGTCCCACCGGCTTTAAAGGACCGAACCGCATAGTATCCTCTCCTCTTTTTGCCAGTACCTCTATAGGCATACAGCCCTCATACACCTTGAAATCTCTTTTGTCAAATTCCTTCAAGGGTGCTGATTCGGCTTTTATAAGCTCACTGTAAAAGGTCAGATATTCCTCCTTGTTCATGGGACAATTGATATAATCCGCATCTCCCCTGTCATAACGGGCAGCAAAAAACACCTTATCCATATCCAGACTTTCATATGTGACGATAGGTGCAGCCGCATCAAAAAAGCTGAGATAATCACCGCATTTTTTTCTGATGCTGTCAGCTAATCCGTCTGCTGTCAGGGGACCTGTTGCAATTATAACATTTCCCTCCGGTATCTCGGTGATTTCCTCTTCCATTACTTTTATAAGAGGGTGGGAGGTGATCTTTTCTGTCACACTGTCGGAAAATTTTTCCCTGTCCACAGCCAGCGCCCCTCCGGCTTCAACAGCATTTTCCCTGGCAGTAGGTATTATCACCGAACCCAGACGTTCCATTTCCTCTTTCAGCAGACCTGCCGCCGACTCATGCCGTGCAGCCTTGAGAGAATTGGAGCATACCAGCTCTGCCAGTCCCTTATAGTGGTGTGCAGGTGAAAATCTCCCCGGCTTCATTTCATATATAACACACTCAATACCCCTCCCGGCAAGCTGCCACGCTGCTTCACATCCTGCCAGACCGCCGCCGATAATCTTTACAGCCGGCATTACAGTATTGACCTCTCATATCCGCAATCCGGCTTTTCACACAGGAACTTGCCGTTCTTGCCGCCCTTCTTGAACAGGCTGCTGCCGCACTTGGGACATTTTTCCTCCTGAGGCACATTCCAGGTCATGAAGTTACAGTCCGGATAGCCTTCACAGCCGTAGAATTTTCTGCCCTTTTTGGATTTTTTCAGTATTATCTTCTTGCCGCACAGAGGACAATTGCCCTTTGTGGGTTCAACTATCTTTTTAGTATTGGTGCAGTCCGGGAATCCGGAGCAAGCCAGAAATCTGCCGAATCTGCCTATTTTTATTACCATAGGCTTGCCGCATATTTCACATACCTCATCTGTTTCCTCATCCGGCACCTTGACTCTTTTGCCCTCCATTGCCTTTTCAGCCTTGGTAAGCACCTTGTCAAAATCCTTATAGAATACATCAAGAGTATTGACCCAGTCATTTTCACCGCTTTCCACTCTGTCCAGATCGCTTTCCATTTTAGCGGTGAATTTGGCATCTACTATAGACTTGAAGTGATCCTTCATAAGATCGGTTATTACCTCTCCCAGTACTGTAGGCTTCAGCTGCTTGCCGTCACGCTCTGCATACATCCTTGAAAGTATGGTGGTTATGGTAGGCGCATAGGTACTCGGTCTGCCAATACCGTTTTCCTCCATAGTCTTGATAAGTGAAGCCTCGGTATATCTTGCAGGAGGAGCGGTAAAATGCTGATTGCCCAGTATTTCTTTAAGCTTCAGTATATCATCCTTTTCTATAGGCGGGAGCATCTTATTGTTTTCCTCATCAGGGGATTCCTTTTTCTCCTCATATACCTTTGTAAAGCCGTCGAATTTCACCGAGTATCCAGAGGATTTAAAGGTGCATCCGTTAGCATCTATAGTTACGGATACTGTATCCAGCAGTGCATTTTCCATCTGACTGGCAATAAATCTCTCCCATACCAGCTTATACACCTTGAACTGATCGGTGGTAAGACTGGACTTTACTCTGTCCGGAGTGAGATCGGGTATAGAAGGTCTTATGGCTTCATGAGCATCCTGAGCATTCTTCTTTGATTTGTATACCCTGGGGGATGCCGGGAGATATTCCTTACCGTAAAGCTTCTCGATACATTCTGCTGCTGCTGCCTTTGCCTCATCGGATATTCTCAGACTATCCGTTCTCATATAAGTGATAAGACCCACAGCACCCATGCCTTCTATTTCGATACCTTCGTATAATTCCTGTGCAGCCTTCATAGTCCTTTTAGCCTGAAAGCCCATTCTCTTTGAAGCCTCCTGCTGGAGGGTAGATGTAATAAAGGGAGGGGCAGGCTGCTTTTTGGTAACACGTTTTTTCACATCCGTCACCTTGTATTCTGCATTATCAAGGCGTGCAAGTATCTGGTCTGCCTGCTCCTTATCAGCAATGGAAGCAGTCTTGCCGTCTACCTTGGTAAGCTTTGCAGGAAATATCTTTCTGCTGGACTGTGTGGAAAAACGTGCATCTATGCTCCAGTATTCCTCTGCTACAAATTCCTTTATCTCTCTTTCCCTGTCAACGATCAGTCTTACAGCCACCGACTGTACACGGCCGGCTGACAGACCTCTCCTGACCTTTTTCCAGAGAAAAGGGCTGAGCTTATATCCCACTATCCTGTCAAGGATACGTCTTGCCTGCTGAGCGTTAACCAGGTCGATATCTATTTTATGGGGATTATCCATACCTGCCTTTACGCCTGTTTTGGTGATCTCATTAAACTCCACCCTGTTGTTGTCATTAAGATCCAGTCCCAGTATCTGTGCTATATGCCATGATATAGCTTCACCTTCTCTATCAGGGTCGGTAGCCAGGAAAACGTGGTCGCTTTTTTTAGCCAGCTTTTTAAGCTCCTTGATAACATCCTCCTTACCCTTCATTTCCACATACTGAGGCTGAAAATTATTCTCAAAATCTATACTCATCTTGGACTTGGGAAGGTCTCTTATATGACCCATTGAAGCAATGACTTCATAACCCGATCCAAGGTATTTCTTTATTGTTTTAGCCTTTGCAGGCGACTCAACAATCACTAAATCTGACATATATGATCTGTTTCCTTTCATTTTTTTCTCTTTAAGGTAATACCGCACAAAGACTATCAAGCAGCATTCTACATGATCCTGCGGTATTTCACCGGACAGTGATACGGACAGAAATGAAAATACATTCATGACCGTCCTTTTACAAGCCTCCCCGGTCAGATCGCTCTGCGGCAGCTACTGCCGCCGGAGGATCCGCCTTCATAGTTATATATGGGCATCTTTATTGCAAACATACCGCAAAAGCGATATTTTTGCAATAAAGACCCGTTACGGTCTTTTTTTCTCAGCACAAAACATACTTTCTGTCAGGCTGAAACTCTATTGCTCCCATTATTTCAAGCTCGGTCACTAAGGTCATCATCTCAATGGTATCCATTTGGCACAGCATACACAATTCGTCCAGAGTTCTTCCCTCCTTACGAAGATGGGATACGATGCGCTGCTGGATATCGCTGAAGCTGTGGGCAAGCTCATCCGCCCTCAGTACAGCCTCATCTCTTGCCTGTTCTTCCTCTTCCTTCTTTTTCTCCTTTGCTTTCACCCTTCTGGTGGTGCGTATAGCTATACCCTCATCATCTCTCCAGCTTTCCGGCCAGACCACATTTCCCGAAAGATGCTTGAAGCTTTCGGAGGTATAGTACTCATACATTATATCAAATGCGCTGAAAGCACAGCAGGCACCGTCACGGATATATTTTATCACACCGGAGTACCGTTTGTCAAACAGATCCGACGGCGGAATGCAGAAAAGTGCTCTTCCCTGGTCTATAGCATGATCGGCAGTTATAAGAGCACCGCTGCCCTCTGCGGCTTCTGTCACAAGAGTCGCAAAAGCCAGCCCTGACATTATCCTGTTCCTTGTCTGGAAGGTAAAGGCATTGGGATGCATACCGGGAAGATACTCGGAAAGTATGACACCATTTTGTTCGATCACTTCTTTTGCCTTTGCATTAGGCTTGGGGTAATCCACATCTATTCCGCAGGCAAGTACTGCAGCAGTACAGCCGTTGGTATGGATAGCTGCCTCATGTGCGGCAGAATCCAGTCCCAGTGCAAATCCGCTGACTATGGCAAAGCCCCTTTCCGACAGCTCGGTACAGATACGCCTGCATACATCCAGACTATACTGTGACGGCTCTCTTGTACCCACACAGGCAACAGCAGGACGGCTGTTAAAATTATCAAGGTCACCTCGGCAGAAAAGAAGTGCCGGAGGATCAGGTATCCTCCTTAGCAGTACCGGATAATCCTCGTCCTCATATGTCACTATGGCTATACCCTTTTCACGGCAAAAGGAAATAACATTGTCGCACTGTTCAAGATGTGTTGTCTTTATTTTTCTTTTCTCATTGGCATTGAGCGAGGGATGCTCTCCGGAACACACAGCCTCATATGCCTTTATAACATCCTTGTAGTATGACAGAAAGTCCCAGATCCTGCTGTTTCCGGGATTAAAGGCAATAACGAACCACAGCCAATAACGATCATTTCTCATCGGACAAGCTCCCACATAAGTATGCCGGATGCCATTGCAGCATTGAGGGATTCTGCATTTCCCTGCATTCTGATAGTGATCCTGTGAGTGCATCTGTCCTTCACGTCCTGATCCAGTCCGTTGGCTTCATTGCCAATAAATATGGCAGCTCCCCCTGAAAGATCATAATTCCTTATATCCATTGCATCCTTATCCACAACAGCTGCCAGGGATGACAGTCCTGCCGCTGCGATGCCTTCAAAGATGTCATCCGTCATAATATCGTGATACACGGGTACACGGAAAATAGCTCCCATAGTTGCTCTGACTGTTTTGGGGTTATACACATCACAGCTTTCTGAAAGAATAACGCCGTCAAGCCCCAGTGCATCAGCAGTTCGTATGACCATACCGGCATTTCCGGGATCACGAAGCTTGGATAGGACAACATATCTGCCCTTGCTTTTCAGCCGCGGCATTTTATCCATTCCTGCCGGTATCCTGCATTCAGCAAATATGCCCTGGGTATTTTCTGTGTCTGAAATGTGAGTGCCTATCTCATCTGATATGACCGTCACATTGCAGTTTGATATGATATCTCCCAGCTCATCGCCGAGCTTTCCCATAGCAGCGCAGGTTATGAAAACTCTGTCAATATCGGCTTTACTGTTGAATGCATCCAGTACAAGGCGTTTTCCTTCAAGAACGAATGCACCTGCAGCATTTCTTTCTTTTTTTGAATCCAGCAGTTTTCGTAAATGCTTTACAGTCGGATTATCCCTTGATGTTATCATATCATTATGAGGAAACATGAGCCATACCTCCGGAAAAACACTTGATTTCATTTAAACGAAAACACGCTCTTACACAGGCAGAGCGTGTTTTTACCATAGCCGCAAGGGAGCTTTTTCCATCACGGACTACATAAATTCATAAATTAAAGTGCAGCCTTTGCCTTTTCAACAATTGCCTTGAAGCCTGCTTCATCATTGATAGCTATCTCAGAGAGCATCTTGCGGTTAAGGGTGATGCCTGCCTTCTTGATACCGTTCATGAACTGTGAGTAGTTCATGCCGCTCATCTTGCAGGCAGCACTGATTCTTGTGATCCACAGTCTTCTGAAATCTCTCTTCTTTCTCTTTCTGCCAACATAAGCATAGTTGCCGGACTTCATTACAGCCTGTTTAGCCATTTTGAAGTGCTTGCTCTTAGCGCCCCAGTAGCCCTTAGCCAGCTTTAAAGTTTTATTTCTTCTCTTACGAGTCATCATTGCGCCTTTAACACGTGCCATACTCGATTACCTCCTTTTATTTTCCTATCATGCGTAAGGCATGAGCTTCTTTATTGTTGCAACATTTGTTTCATCACAAACGCCTGCGTTACGTGCTATTCTTTTTCTCTTTGTATCCTTCTGAGTAAGTCTGTGTCTCTTGTTTGTGTGCTGGTATTTTACCTTACCGTTCTTAGTAAGCTTAAAACGCTTCTTAGTGCCTGAATGTGTTTTAACTTTTACCTTTGCCATAATTCTATTCCTCCTTATTATTATTTACCCTGTGCTTTCGGTGACATAAACATCACTATACTTCTGCCTTCCATTTTTGCAGGCTTATCTACCGAACCGAACTCCGAGCAGGCTTCACGGAATTTTTCCAGAAGCTCCTCACCCAGCTGAGGGTGTGCGATGGCACGCTTACGGAATCTCACGGATATTTTCAGCTTATCTCCGTTTTTCAGGAACTTATGTGCCTGATTGACCTTTGTATTAAAGTCATGAGTGTCGATAGCAGAAAACATTCTTATCTCCTTGATATCCACTGTTTTCTGATTTTTTCTTGCTTCCTTTTCCTTTTTTGACTGTTCAAATTTAAATTTGTTGTAGTCAAGGATACGGCAAACGGGCGGCTTGGCTGTAGGAGCGATCTTTACAAGATCCAGATCCTTTTCATAAGCCATCTTCTGCGCTTCCTTTGCGGAAATAACACCTATTTTTGTACCGTCTGCGTCGATCAGAAGGATCTCCTTATCACGGATCTCCTCATTGATCTGCAATTCCTGCTTAGCTATGGTAAAGCACCTCCATATTATGATGTTAAAAACAAAAAAATGAGTGCAGATCATTTTCCGGCACTCACACTTGAAGAACGCTCAGTAAGCCCTGAATTTGCGCATACTAAAACGTCTTTTCATGTATTGACCGCTTTGATTGTTTCATCTAACGGTGAGAACGGAAATTCTGCTTTGTTTTACTAAATTATTATACTACAATAATTTTGAAATGTCAAGGGGTTTTTGCAATTTTTATGGCCGCTTTTTGAAAAAAAGCTTGGCAAAAACTTTTTAGTTTCGCTCATACGCTGACCGATACGGAAGTTTTGAGCACGAAGAGCAGCTGAAAGAGAAATGTATGTACGGCTCGGGCTTAGTCTGATTTTCAAAACAGCGACCCAAAAACTTTTGATTTCGCTCATACGCTGACCGATACGAAAGTTTTGAGCACGAAGAGCAGCTGGAATGATGCATTGCTGCTTACCTTCAAACATATTGCATAACACAAAAAGGGGAAGCATAAAGCTCCCCCAAGTATCTGAATATATCCTACAGAATGCTCATACGCTGCCTGTATTCGGCTTCGGTGATCTTTCCTTT
>CACZQG010000169.1 GCA_902783235.1 uncultured Ruminococcus sp. | reverse complement strand
GTCTCCTACCGAGATAGAAAAAGCTTATCAGCGCAGAGATGTGGAAACTCTGAAAAAGCTTAAAGTGGGACTTTGCATGAACTGCGGTTGCTGTACATATGTATGTCCGGCAGGCAGAAAGCTTGCAGAGGTAAATCAGCTTGCCAAGGCTATAATCCCAAGAAAGTGATATGATCAATTGACCCGATGCAGGGGCAGGCAATGCCCGCTCCTGCAAAGAATGAATATGCAAACTGAAAGGTGGATAAATCTTGAACATATTAACAGTTTCACCCTCACCTCATGTGAGAGGGTGCATGACCACACAGAGGATAATGCTCTGTGTTATCCTGTCACTCATGCCTGCACTTATAATGTCCGGCGTGATATTCGGCTTGAAGGCGATACTTATCATAAGCGTCTGTATCGTATCTTCTGTGATCTTTGAAGCTCTTACAAGAATGGTAATGAAAAAGGAACAGACTATAGGCGACCTGAGTGCTGTTGTAACAGGTATCCTCTTAGCCTTTAATCTCCCTGTGTCCCTTCCCTGGTGGATGGCGATCATAGGCTGCTTTGTAGCTATAGTTATAGTAAAGCAGCTTTTCGGAGGTCTGGGACAGAATTTCGCAAATCCGGCGATCGTTGCCCGTATCGTTTTAATGGTATCATTTACAGCGGAAATGACCACCTGGGCAGCACCAAGATTCTGTGACGTTGTAACAGAGGCTACTCCCCTTGCGACTGAATACGGCGATACCGTTCCTTCATGGACTGACCTGCTTATCGGCTCAACAGGCGGCTGTCTGGGTGAGACCTGTGCCATAGCTCTTTTAGCCGGCGGTCTGTATCTTATCATCAGAAAGATCATCTCCCCGGTAACTCCCATTGCCTTTATCGGCTCTGTGGCAGTATTCTCCTTTATATACGGCTTAACACAGGGCGATATGAGCTACGCTCTCCAGCACACCGCTTATCAGGTACTCTCCGGCGGTCTCATATTAGGTGCTTTCTTTATGGCTACCGACTATGTTACGACCCCTATCACAGGTATGGGCAAGCTTATTTTCGGTATCGGCTGCGGACTTATAACCTTCCTTATCCGTACATTCGGCAGCTATCCTGAGGGCGTTTCCTTCTCAATACTCCTTATGAACATAGTGACACCTTACATAGACAGATTTACAATGCAGATGCCCATTGGCGGCATAGACTTTAAGAAGGAGGAGAAAAAGGCATGAAAGAAAAAATACTCCCCTCTTTAGTCCTGACCATAATAGCAGTTATCGTCTGCGGCGCTCTGGTACTGGCCAATGAGCTTACCAAGGATAAGGTGGAAGCTGCCCAAAAGGAAAAAATATCCTCATCCCTGTCAGAGACCTTCGGTGATGCAGCTTACACTGAGCTTGATAAGGCTATTGACGGCATTGACAAGACCTACAGCGGCGACAATGGTACTACCATATTTGAGATAACACAGGACGGCTACGCTAAGGGCGGTCTTCACGTTCTTATCGGCTTTGACAAGGAAGGAAAGCTTTGCGGCGTTGGCTTCCTGGATATGGGTGAAACTCCCGGTCTTGGTACTAAGGTAAGGGATCAGAAGAGCTTTACAGAGCAATTTATTGGTCTTACCGAAAAAACAGAGGATTTTGAGCCTATAACAGGCGCAACATTCTCATCAAAGGGTATGAAGGCGGCTATTGATAAAGCACTGGATGCCTATAACGATCAGCTTGGAGGTGCAGCAAAATGAGCTATTGGAAGGAATTTACCAAAGGACTTATAAAAGAAAATCCCAACTTGGTGGGACTTCTGGGTATGTGTCCCACACTTGCTGTCACCACACAGGCAGTAAACGGCATCGGTATGGGTCTGGCAACAACATTTGTACTGCTGGGCTCAAACATAGTAATATCCCTGCTGAGAAACGTGATACCCAAATCCGTAAAGCTGCCCTGCTACATAGTCATTATCGCAGGCTTTGTAACGCTTATCAGCTTTCTGCTCCACGGCTATGTCCCCGATCTTTATGACGCACTGGGAACATTCCTGAACCTTATCACCGTAAACTGTATAATCCTGGGCAGAGCGGAAATGTTCGCCTGCAAGAACAAGGTGATCCCCTCAGCACTGGACGGACTGGGAATGGGTCTGGGATTTACCCTTGCCCTCTTCCTTATGGGTTCTGTACGTGAGATAATGGGCTCCGGCTCATGGATGGGCATAGAGATCTCCTTTATGCACCCTGTATCTGTATTTGTAATGAGCGCAGGCGGATTCTTCGTCCTGGGCTGCATCATCGCACTGGTGAATAAGATAGCAGGCAAAAAGCCCCCTCAGAAAATAGGCTGTGCCGGCTGCCCCAATGCCTCTGTATGCAAGTCTGTGAAAGGGGGAAATGAAGAATGAAATCTATCTTTATAATCATGCTGTCGGCTGTATTTGTTGACAACTTCGTTCTTTCCAAGTTCATGGGTATATGTCCTTTCCTGGGCGTATCCAAAAAGCTTTCCTCCAGTCTCGGCATGGGTGCTGCCGTTATTTTTGTAATGGTATGTGCCACAGCTATCACCTACCCTATCTATTGGGGACTTTTAGAGCCAAACAGTCTTGAATACTTAAACACCGTTGCATTTATACTTGTTATCGCACTGTTTGTACAGCTGGTCGAAATAGTTATGAAAAAGATGATGCCTCCTCTTTACAAGTCCCTGGGCGTGTATCTTCCCCTTATCACCACAAACTGTGCAGTGCTGGGTGTTACACTTTTGAATATAGACAATGAGTATACATTTGTTGAGTCCCTGTTCAACGCATTATTTGCCGGCGTGGGATTCTCACTGGCACTGATACTCTTTGCCGGAGTACGTTCAAAGCTGGAAACAGCTGATATCCCCGCAACATTCAAGGGCATCCCCTCCACCCTTATCGCCGCTTCTATCGTGTCCCTCAGCTTTATGGCGTTTTCGGGTCTTATAAAGTAAGAAAGGAGAATAGAGATGTTTAGTTCAATTATACTGCCCATAATAATATTTGCAGTCTTAGGTATACTGGCAGGCGTTCTCCTGACTGTAGCTTCTAAGGTGTTCCATGTGGAGACCGATGAAAGAATACAGGAAATAACCGATACTCTTCCCGGTGCCAACTGTGGTGCCTGCGGCTTTGCAGGCTGTGCCGACTATGCAGCCGCTGTTGTGGAAAAGGGCGCAGCAACTAATCTCTGCCGTCCCGGCGGTACAGATGCTGCAAAAAAAGTAAGTGCTATAATGGGTACTGAGGCAGGAGAAGTAACACCCGAGGTCGCTGTTGTACACTGCCGTGGAAACTGTGATGCAGTAAAACAGAAATACGACTATGACGGCACTCAGACCTGTGCTGCGGCAAAACGCTTTTACGGCGGCACAAAAAGCTGTTCATACGGCTGTCTCGGTTTCGGAGACTGCATGAATGTATGTGACGAAAATGCTATTGAGATAGTAAACGGTGTTGCTGAGGTCACAGGAGTCTGTCTGGGCTGCGGAAAATGCGCTAAGACCTGTCCCCAGGCTCTTATAAGCTTAAAGCCCATTACAAAGCATATTGACGTTAAATGCTCATCCAAGGACACGGGCAAGAATACCAAGCTGTCATGCTCAAACGGCTGTATCGGCTGTAAGATATGCGAGAAGAAGTGCCCTAACGACGCTATCCATGTAAATGACTTCCACGCATCTATCGACTACGACAAGTGTACAGGCTGCGGCGAGTGCTTCAAAGCCTGCCCTGTGAAGGCTATAACAAACTGCGAGGATCTGGCATGAAAAAGCTTTTTTCTATTATAATTTCTATAGTATCTGCAGTACTGTGCCTGTGCCTTACCGCCTGCGGTGACAAGCCGGACACTCAGAAGCTTGCCGGTCTTATGAAGGAATACATGACCGGCAGCTTCCAAAGTGATGATTATTACATACAGCTGTCACGCACCGGAGACAAAGCACACACCATAACAGAGGTCTCCAAAATGGGAGATGACAAATGCTTTTTAGCATATGATGTAAACGGAGAGATAAAATATTTCCGTAACGGGAAGCTCACTACGGTCTCTGCCGGCACTCTCTATGCACCCGAAGAAAAGGATGCGGACTGGGATGATTTCAACTACGGAAAAACAGCTGACAATTACAGAAATGTTCTGCTGGAGCTTTGCGGTGATACTGATGAAAAGCTTTATAAGATCAAGGAGATAAAGTATGAGGACAGCGGCAATGAAGAACTGCCTTACAAAGTCTCGGTATTCTATGATCTATCAAAATTCGACTGTAAAAAGCTTTTCGGCAGTCAGGGCAATTTCGGAATAATGAGCATTAAATTCCTCACTGATCTGAAAGGCAGCAGATTTGACAACATAACGCTTCATGTTCAGTATGATTACAACTCTGAGATATTTGTATCTGCCTCCTCATACGGTCAGCCCAAGACTCCCGAGCAAAATAACGGCAATGGTCAGCGTCCTGATGATATAGAGGAAATGTATCATATCCGTGCAGATCAGCTGCAAAACTCCTTTGAAGAATACCTGCAAAGTATGCAGGAACAGCTTTCGACTTGAATCAAAAGCTCTTTTCGGGTCGCTTTTTGAAAAAAGCTCCGCAAAAACTTTTAGTTTCGCTTATACTTCCACTGTAATTGCGGCTGTAAGCACGAAGAGCAGCTGAGATGATAATACAATAAAGGCAGCACCGCACAAAAACGCCTGACAGCTTTGCACGTCATATGCAGTTGTTTCGTCATATCTTGATTTGGTATTGCCTATATACTAAAAAATGTCAGCCGTTTTTTGGCTGACATTTTTTGCGTATACATCAGACTAAGCCTGAGTCAAATTATACTACTAATCCCTCTTTCAGCGGCTCTTCGTGCTTTCGGCTGCAATTACAGTGGAAGTATGATCGAAACTAAAAGTTTTTGGCTAAGCCTTTTTTCAAAAAGGCGTTCATATTATTCCTTGGCAATAATAACAAGCAGTACGCCGCTGTCAACCGTGACTATCCCGGAACGTCCTATCATTCGGTTACTGATACCTATGGGGAAGCTGCTTTTTATGATTCCATCCTTTAATGGGTACTTAAAGCCTTTAAGGCTGACCCCGGTACACTCCTCGGTAAATGCAAAGGCAGAAAACACCCTTCCCTCCATACTGTCATACACCCTGATGCCCGGTCCCTGAAGTACTGCGTACTGGTCATCATCATATAAAGTGCCGATAGCTCCTTTTTTCATTATGTACCGCAGCACCTGTATATTAGCATAGGTATGATCCAGTCTTGCTCCCATACCGCCGCATATGGTAATGTCATTACATCCCCGTTCAAGACACAGCTTTACAGCTAACATAGTATCTGTGTCGTCCTTTTCCGCAGGGTATCTTATAACCTCTACTCCCTTCGGCGGTTCGGCGGTATAGGTGTCAAAATCCCCTATCATTACATGGGGAGTCAATCCGTTTTTTTTAGCCAGAGTATAGCCGCCGTCTGCACAGACAATGAGGCTGTCGCTTTCAGGCTTTATTTTTTTACATTTTGCCTGAGGAGAGCCTGCGAACACATATGCTTTTCTCTTTTTCTCCATTTTAAAGCTCCCATTCTTTTATCTTTTTCGCTTCCTCGTACATACTGCAATAGCTTTGATGGCGGCTTTGAGGGATCATCCCCTCCTCCACTGCCTGCAATACACCACAGCCTTTTTCTTTTGTGTGTGAGCAGTCACGGAATCTGCACTCATCTGCCTTTTCAAATTCACGGAAGCAGTCCGCCAGCTCTTCTTTTCTTATAATATTATATTTATTTGTCTCAAAGGTGGAAAATCCCGGCGTATCGGCTATATATCCCCCAAAGGGCAGCTTATACAGCTCACTGTGACGTGTGGTATGCCGCCCTCTGCCAAGCTTTCGGCTGACCTCTCCGGTGGTTATATGGAAATCGCCGCAGACTTCATTCAGAAGTGTAGACTTTCCTGCGCCGCTGTTACCTGTAAAAGCACTGATCTTATTTTTCAGCAGTTCTCTTATCTCTGCTGCCGGATCCTCCCTGGTATAATCCACCTCATATACCTGAAAGCCTGCTGTTTTGTAAATATTTGTATACCTGCGGCAGTCCTCCAGATCTGTCTTTGTAAAGACTATCACCGGCTCAATGTGCTGATATTCCGCTACAGCTATGAACTTATCAAGCAGCAGCAGATTCGGTGCAGGCTCTGCCACAGAAACTATAAATATGAGCTGATCCAGATTTGCAAGAGGCGGTCTTATAATATAGTTTTTTCTGGGGTATATACTTTCGATCACCCCATCCTTTATTTCCACATTGTCTCCTACTGAAGGAGATATACCATCCTTACGAAATATACCTCTTGCCTTGCATTCGTATATGTTTTCAGAGGACTCTACAAAATAGAGTCCTCCGATAGATCTTATTATGATACCGTTCATTCTAAGTTTTCTTCCTCATTGCCGCCCTGCTCCTGCGCCGCATTCTGTTCAGGCTCGGGCTGCTGTTCCTGGGGTTCTTCCTGCTTCGGCTGCTCAGGGGCAGCAGGGGGTTCAGTCTGTTCCGGCTCGGGAGATTCGCTCCTTATATAGCCGTCAACTATTTCAAATGCTCTGCCTATATCCTCAGATACGGTGCTGAACGTACCCTCCTCAAAGTTCATGGAATATGTTCCTATTTCACAGGTAAGATTATTGCTCAGATTAGTCAGCACCATCTTGATCTCCTCATTTGTACCCTTACCTCTTACAGATACCAGATTATCCTTGGAGTAATCTGCTGACAATGTAAAGCTTTCAAATATTGCCACACCGTTCTGATAAGCGGAGATAGTATAACGGCCTGTTGAATTCTGAGGGAAGTGGAATTCCATATCAACAGTTCCTTCCGGTGCTTTACCCGTACTTACAGTGAAGACTACAGTCTGATCCGCAGTTATTTCCTTACCCTTATCAATGCTCTGCTTCAGGATAGTGCCTTCCTCCTTGTCGGAGTCCTTCTTTTCCACCTTGACACCAACGCCCCAGATACCGCACTGAACTCTTGCTTCCTTGATGTTTTTACCTACAAAGTCCTCCATCTTGATCTCTTTTGCCTTGGAGCCCTTGCTCACATATACAAGTACTGTAGAACCGGGTACCACCTCTTCAAGTGCGGCAGGCTCAGTGTCAAACACTATCTCCTCCTTGAATTCGCTGTTTGCCTGATACTGGAACTCTACTTCAAGCCCCTGTGCTCTCAGCGCTTCGCCGGCGGTGATATAGTGATAATTGATAACATTTGGTACTTTTACTGTTTTTGAACCAAGACTTACCTTTACCTTGACTACCTCTCCCTTTTTAACACCGTCACCTTCGGGTATATTCTGCTCAAATATCTTATCCTTTTCCAGCTGAGAAAATTCTGTAGCTTCTACCTGTATATCCAGCTTGGGGTATGCTTCAAGCGCCTGGTTGAAATCCATACCCACAAGATTTGGCATTGCAAATTCCGAAGCGTTGTTTTTCTTTTCACCGGAGAATACTCCTTTTACCAGAGTTGCTATAAAGAATACCGCAACCATTATGACCACTACCGTAACCGCTGACAGTATAGGGACAAACAGTGATCTCTTCTGAGGCTCCTCCTCAGCATCAAAATCGGTATAGTCTTCATCATATGTTTCATCATAGATGCTGCCGCCTGTATTTACCGCAGGACGATAGCCTGTATTGCCCGTATTCTGCCGTGAATAGCCGCCTGTATTTCCATAGGACTGCTGAGATACATTCACCGGCTCCTGTACAGGCATATTTACTGTGGAAAAATACTGGGTCCTGCCGTCTGTTTCCTGTTCCCCGGATCTGTTGATATATCCGAAGCGTACATCGGGATCAGCCTTGAATCTGTCTATATCACGGATCATATCCATTGCCGTCTGATAACGGTCACCGGGATCCTTCTCCATTGCATGGACTATTATTTCCTCCAGGGGTATGGGTATATCCGGATTGATATGCCTTGGCAGCTCAGCAATATTGTGCATATGCATTACCGCTATGGATACAGGATTATCCGTATCGAATGGCTTCTGACCGGTAAGCATCTCATAGAGCATTATACCCACAGAGTATATATCGCTTTTGGCATCGGTTATATCTCCCCTTGCCTGCTCCGGGCTTATATAGTGTACCGTGCCTATAGCCTGATCGGTAGCTGTTTTGCCCTCCTCACGGGCAAATTTTGCAATACCGAAATCCATGACCTTGATAGTGCCGTCAGTGAACATCATAATGTTCTGAGGTTTTATATCACGGTGTACTATGCCTCTTTCATGAGCGTGCTGAAGAGCACGGAGTATCTGCACAACAAAGTGTACAGCATCCTTCCAGCTGAGTACCTGCTCATTCTCGATATATTCCTTCAAGGTAATACCATCTATATACTCCATGACGATATACTGTATCTTATCAGAGAATCCCACATCATATATCTTTACGATATTGGGGTGTGAAAGTACAGCGATAGCCTTGGATTCATTCCTGAAGCGTCTCAGGAACTCCTCGCTCTCCGCAAATTCCTTTTTGAGTATCTTGATGGCAATAACCTTGTTTTCAACGACATCCACGCCCTTGTAAACGTCTGCCATACCGCCTTCCCCGATAAGCTCGGTTATCTCGTATCGGCCGTCAAGTTTTTTTCCTATGTTTTTATCCATTTATTCTCCACGCTCCGGTTTGGTATTGTTCTGTGTATGATCTGTATATTTCAAATGACCGGGGCAATACCCGACCATCATGCATAAGATACATCCTCAGACGCTCCTTTGCACAGTACCGCTTTATATTGCTCCCCCAACTAAACCTTGCCGATAATACCGGCAGGACAGAAAATTTCTCTGTATCGGAAGATCCCCGGAAAGCCCTGAGATATGCTGCCGGCTTTCTTCCCTGACAAATTTTCTATCTGCCTTGGACTTTTTGGCAATGTTTAATTGATGAAGCAATAATACTATTCACTGACCACCGCTATAGTGACATTATCTCTGCCGCCCTTGCTCAGTGCCAGATCAATAAGAGCTCTGGACACATTTTCCATAGGGGTGTTTTTCATTACCTCATATATCTCGTCATCTGTGCAATAGCCTGAAAGACCATCCGAGCAAAGCAGAATATTAAAATGCTCGGTTCGTTTCATTCTGAAAAAGTCCGGCTTTATCATTCTTTCCACTCCCACTGCCTTTGTGAGCATATTTCGCTTTGGGTGTGTTCTCACCTCACTGGGTTCGATCTTTCCCTGCTGCAGCAGCATATTCACAAAGGTATGATCGGAGGTTATCTGATGCAGCCCCTCATCATCCATGTAGTATGCTCTGCTGTCTCCTATATTCACCACATAGATATACCGCTCGTCGATGTAAGCCGCCACAAGGGTCGTACCCATGCCAAAGCTGCGGTAGTTCATTCGTGCTGTGGTATATATCACAGAATTAGCTGCCGTGACCGATGCTGTCATAAGCTGCCTTACACCGATGGTATCAAGGTTTGGCTCCAGACCCTCGGCAAATCGGTTAAAAAACTCACGTATAGCTATCCTGCTGGCATCCTGACCTGCACGCTCGCCGCCCATTCCGTCACACACAATAGCCAGCACTCTGCCGTAGAAATCATCCACTCTCACCATATCCTGATTTTCTTCCCTGACAAGACCGATGTCTGTTGCGCTTACATATCTCAATCTATTCACCTCTGCTTTCGTCTTTTCTTTCACGTCTCAGCTGCCCGCAGGCTGCCTCAATATCGCTGCCCAGAGTTCTTCTCACGGTAGCGTTTATATTCATGCTTTCAAGATATTCCCGGAATCTCTCTGCCGATCTTCTGCTGGAGCGATAGTCACGCTCCTTTACGGCATTTACGGGTATCAGGTTCACATGACAGTTGATACCCTTTATAAGCTGTGCCAGCCTTCCGGCACTTTGCTTGTCCGAATTCACATTATCTATAACGGCATACTCAAAGGTCACACGTCTTCCGGTGGTCCTTACATAGTATTCCGCTGCTCTTATAAGCTCATTAACATTATATGTACGATTTATAGGCATTATTTCACTTCTGCCCTCATTGTCGGGACAATGAAGGGAAATGGACAGTGTAATGCCTGTTCTTCTGTCTGCCAGTTCGTATATCTTTGGTACAACACCGCAGGTAGACAAAGTAACATGACGAAGACTAAGTCCCGTCCCCTCCGGGCTTGATATCAGCTCCATAGCCTTCATTACATTCCGGTAGTTATCCAGGGGTTCACCTATCCCCATAAGTACTATGCCCGAGATCTTCCTTCCCGAATCATTTTCTGCGGCATATATCTGCCCCAGTACCTCCGATGGCATCAGATCCCTTTCATAGCCTGCTATGGCGGAAGCACAGAATCTGCATCCCATTTTACAGCCCACCTGTGTAGACAGGCAGATAGTGGTGCCGTATTCATACTCCATCATAACAGTTTCAACATACATACCGTCATTCAGTCTGAAAAGATATTTTATTGTACCGTCCTTACGGGAAACAAGCTTTTTCTCAGCCAAAGGCAGCTGCACCGTAAAATTATCACTCAGCTTTTGCCGCAGCTCCTTTGAAAGATCGGTCATTTCATTAAAATCAAACACTCTCTTGCGATGAAGCCAGGAAAACACCTGCTTTGCTCTGAATTTTCTTTCGGACAGCTCATCAAAAACCATTTCCAGCTGTTGTATATCAAGGGACAAAATATCCTTTTTTATCATATCATCTGATCCTTTTTATCTTGGCGATAAAGAATCCATCATTATTGAAATGCTGAGGAAACAAAGTAACACAGGGCTTTCCGAAAGGCTCTCCCATATTTTCCAGGAAGGATACCCCCTGAAAGTCAGGATGCGCCTCCAGGAATTTATCCACCACTTCACCATTTTCCTTGACATTTACAGTGCAGGTAGAGTAAACAAGCTCGCCGCCT
>CACZQG010000168.1 GCA_902783235.1 uncultured Ruminococcus sp. | reverse complement strand
CTTTTCCTTTTCTATTTTGTCTGCATTTTCATCATCCACTATATATGTTTTGCCGGTCTTTGGATCCTTGTAGACTGTCCCCACTTCATCCATTCCGGCACCTTTTGATTTCTCGATTTTTTTAACATCGTCGGACTTGTATCTTACTACTGCCTCATCGAGTCTCGACACGTCCACTTTAAGGTTCATTATCAGAGCCACCATAAGACCGCATGCAAACACAAGCATTATATCCGAAAGATTGCTTAACCCTGATAATGGCTCAGGGGCTTCGCTCTCATTCGAAAAACCGCGGCTTAATTTTCTACTATTCCTGATCATTTTTACTGTTTCCTTCTTTCTGCTTGTTAACGATAGTTTCCATTATCGACTCAAGCCCAACTGAATACCTGTTGTACCAGCTTTTGCGAAGCTGATAAATGACAAAAGCAATAGCTGAAATAATGACGCCAAGCGATGTTGTATCGAATGCTACAAGAAGTGACTCTGACAACGCCTGAGTATTACCTTTGCCGAGTGCTATCAGACCAGGACCAAGTGGTATCAGTGTACCCAGAAGTCCAAACATCGGACCAAGCTTCAGTAAAGTCTCAGCATGTCTCAGATATTTTCTGTAGTGCTCCTCCTCATCAAACAAAAGCTGCGCGGCATATGACTCTCTTGTTGCATCATCCATGTCATCTGCATCGATCAGCTTATTGATTGCCGCTTTCTGTCTGTTCAATATATGGCTTTCTTTTATAATGTCCTTCACTTCATCTAATCTGGCTGTATTTATCTTTTCAATCAGCTTAGGTATGTTTTCTGTAAGAAGCTTCCGTTCAGTAAAAAATTCTACGGCAAAACTTCCTGCCATAATGATCGTGAGAACGAGCATAATAAGAAGCACCAACACTACCGGTGTCTGAAGAGTGCCGACTATTGTCCTTAACACCCCATTCGTTACGCTGTTAATCATTTTCTCTCCTGTCTCTGATCAGTTCAGTATTCTATTCTATGACCGGTCCGGTCTCGATTCTGTACTCTCTATACTTTTTACGCACTCCGATAATGAAAGTTGTTATCAAAGATATCACCATCAGTAAAAATGTGATAAGATTGAACTCTTCCGTCTTTACCTCAGGCGGTTCTTCCGGATCATCCAGATTTGCCTCTCGTGCTTCAATATATTCCGGATACTGTGCTTGTCTGAACGCTTCCAGGGCAGCAGCTTTGTCTACATTGTTGTTTTGTTCTTCTCCAGATTCAGTGGCCTTTCTTTCTGCTTCATTACTATCGTCAGGCTGCGATTCTCCACTCTGCGTCCCTGCTGCTGTATTATTCTTAGCAGAACTTCCCGGCAAATCTGCTTCCCCGGCATTATTACCTGATTTTGTTTCACCGGAGTTATTGGTATCCGAATCGGTATTATTGTTGTTATTACTGTTTGATTCATCGGAATCTGAGTCGTTATCATTTGACCGTTCAAGTTCCCTCAGCCGCAATTCTGCTGCTACGAGCTTAGCATATATCCCATCATCGACCATCCCTTTTTGTTTTGCTGTTAAAGCATTAAATGCCGCACGTGCAGCAATGATCTGCTGTTTCTTGTCCAACGTGACGACACCTATCTCATTGATCATATCTTCAACTTTTTTGACGGCCTTTTTATCTTTGTCATCATCTTCTTCTGAATCAGAACCATCACTGTTGGTGACAATGATTTTGATCTTAACAGGTTTACAGCTTTCTGAATCATCATACGGGAAACCAGTTGCATATATCGTGCCTGCTTTCGTGCCACGTATATAGTGTTTACATTCTTTAGCCCCGCTAAGCGTAACGTCTGATATAACCTTATCTGTTACTTGTGCAATCCCTGAAGTATTGTAAGTCCACTTGAACCTCTGGTCTGATGCACCGTCTCTACTGTTTTTCTTTCCGTTTGTAATAATATTGAAAGATATAGTTTGACCCTTTTTCACATGATATACTTCCTGGTCCGGTTCGGCAGTATATAGTGGATTTCTGTACTTGAACTGCACGGACACTTTTTTGAATACAGCAGGGTTTTCTATGCTCCTGACGATGAACTCTGCCGTACCAGCTTTCTTAGGCACTATACCCTGAGAATGGAGATCCGACTGTGTAGCTATTTCAGGTGTAATTGCTTCCCAGATCACAGATGGATTCGATGCATTTTCAGGGCTTACAGTAACATGGTATTTATCTTTTTCTCCAGCATCTCCTTCAAGAATTCCTGTAAACTGTCCTGCTACCTGATCCCAGTAGTCTATATAAGTAACAGGAGGTACATATACATCTATGCCCGTCACTCGAACATGATCTGAAATGATCCTGAAAGATGCCGAGACTGTACTGTCAGTTACCAGTGAATAGGTCATATAGCCTTCTTCTCCCCAGGCTCGGAATACTCCACTGGAATGATCGACACTGACTGATCCCTTTGGGGTAAACACCAGTGTATTTATAGGCAGATCTTTCCATCTGTCTGTACCTGCCAGTCTCCCCTGAACTGTGGCTTTCTTTTCTTCGCTTCCTTGAACATGTATCGTCTTTCCGGTCACATCTTTATAATCGACAAACAGCCTCAGCATGTCTATATCTCCATTCGATACTGAGACCTTGAATCTGACAGTCCTCATCAGATCCGCCACATAAACTGTTGCATCAAAAGTGCCAACAACTCTTGGCTGAAAATTACCACGGCTTCCTATTATATAATTCCAGCTGATCTGACTTCCTTCATGAATCTCCACTTCACATTTCCAGCGTACGTCATACTCATTATTTGAATATGTTGTTCCGTCAGTCTTTCTGTAATAGAATGTTCCACTGTCTATTGCTGTGAGTCTGAATACACCGCTTTCATCTGCTGTTGTGGTGGTACCGTTTGAGAATCTGAAATAAATATTTTCAATCAGTTCCTCGTTTTCGTATTCTTCATTTGTTTTTACGCTGTCAAGTTCGCTCTTTCCTTTTCTAAGCAGCTGTTCCACTGAAGACATACTTTCAGCTGACAGTATTCTCTGTTCATATTCATTTATTATGTGGTCGATCTCAGACTGCTCGTGCTCTCTATAATCATCCTTGTTTTTATATGTCCTGAGAGTCTGTATGGCATTTCCCTTGGCTTCCTCCAGCACCTCACCGTCACTTCTGAGAGACACAGTTATCACGATCGGATCCTGTGTTGTGTCCGGGTCAAAGAAAGGATTGCTGTAATTCTTATTGAAGCTGAACGTTAATCCTTTCTTTGATTCATATCCATCTGCAGCTACCTCAAAATCATAATTCAGATAATATTGTTCTGTAGTATCTTTTTCTCTGATACTATATGTCAGATATCCTGTTCTTTCCGCAGATCTGTAGCTGTTTTTATCCCAGTAATAAAGTCCTACTGAAGCACCCGGTATCACATTATTCGAACTGTCTACTATGTTGAATCTGACATTCCTTATTACATTTACCGGGTCACTATCCTGCAGCGTTATTGTGAGCTGTTCCGGACTCCCTATATTACTTCCCGGACCATAACCCATATCCACAGGCTTGTACCCTTCACAGTTAACGTAAATCCTGCACCATCCAAACCCATTACCTGTATCGATTGGATACTTTCCATCCTCTGGCAGCACTTCTGCTTTTGTCTGGTAATCATCCAACCCGCGCATGACTGTTACTTCTGCGTCCTCGACAGTTTCACCGCGCTTATTGACTATCGTCAGCTCAAGATAAATTATGTGTGAATCATCATTGTTTGCTGTTCCATTGTCATCGGCAGATACGGAAGAGGAACAAAATATAGCAGAAAAAAGCATCATAAAAACAAGAAACAGAATAAACACTGCTGAAGATGCTGTCCTTGATTTTTTTCTTTTTGCTGCTGTTTTAATACTCATTTT
>CACZQG010000167.1 GCA_902783235.1 uncultured Ruminococcus sp. | reverse complement strand
GAAGACATTGTGATGAAGGATGGTCTTCCACAGTATCAGCCTATTGCGGAGAACACCATGCATCCTTGGAAAAGTGGACAATATTCACTATATTTCCTTGGAACAAGATTAGTAGACCATAATATCAAGAGTGCATTACCAAATGTCTATAAGACTGATATTATTAATGATAATGGAATTCCGAAACCCTTTGAACAGATTTATCTTGATTCGGAGATCGAACGTATCGAAGATATAAAAAGTGAGAAAAAGTTGAATGATGAAGCTGCTAAAGAACAGCTTAAAGAGAATATTGATAGTTTTGCTAAGTCTACTAATGAATACAGTCAAAAGGATGGAAAGTTCATCGGTTGGTCCGGATTTACGGATAATAATGCAGAGAAAAATGAATTGCTTAAAAGCAAAAACAGTGTAGGAATCGCAAAGCAGTATTTTAAAGACATCAGTACTGCATTGAAGGCAGAAGCAAAAAAAGCATCTGATCCTGTGGTAAAGGATTTCTATAATGATTATGCTTTTATGGCAGATCCTAAAAATGGAAACTACATGAGGGCTGTATATGAAAATCCATGCATGGGCGGATTAATGGCTTTCCATTCTTCAGGACCCAATTACCAGATACACAGTATAAAAAAGCAGCGTGAAGCTGTAGGCAATGAGCTTTCCGATTCGACAAATTCGTTGCGTCATTGGGCTAAAGAAGAGCTTTCAATGGAGTATGCTAAACAGCGCTGTGTTGATAATAAATGGAAAGATAACTCAGAGGAAATCTATCTTTTAAAGCTCAATAATATACATAAAAAAACTCTATATTCATATAGCAGGCTTAAAGTGTTTGATGATACAGGCTTTAACAATCACTGCGGCACTAAGCTTTCATCTGTTCTGGGCAGAAATTCTGAGTCTAACGGGATCCTTCCCGGTACTATGGGATATATCCGAGGTGAGCAGAAAGCTATCGAATTGGGTTGGGGTGCAAAAGAGCTTCCTATTCTTGGTATGGTGGGAAGCATCAATGAAGAGCTGAAACGCTTTGAAGAATACGGTGATCCAAATAAAAAAGAGGGTCTGGAGGATTTCAAGAGCGAATTCATCAAGTTAAAAGCGGATGTAATGACAGATAGCGTTTTGACTGCCAAGGATAAAAAGGCTGTGGCAGATAAGGTTCTGGGATTTCTTGAAAAGCATAAGGACAATAAGGCACCCTATGCTGATTCCATTTTCGGCTTTGTAAAGAATTCAAGAGGTGCTTTCAACCAGGCTTGCGGTGTGATAAATGCAGATCTGGAAAAAATGAAAGATAAGGATACTGAGCTGGAAGAAAAGCGTCTGAATGATCCTGTGGGATATATAAAGGCTCTGGAGAATAAAGCAAGAAATACCGGTATGTACACTAAATTCATAAATGAATATGCCGCTATTGAAAATCTGATGATGAACAGCAAGGATAATGATAAACAGAGTTCATTCATGTATTCCAAAGAGAATATTGAAAAATGGGATCAATACAAGAAAACTATCATTGCAAATGAAAATGGCTCATATGATAACTTTTACAGAGCATTTGTAAATGAGAGAATCAATCATAAGGTGGCATTGGGTGATCTCATCCGCCAGACGGCAAAAGATATCAGAAGCGGTAAAATAGCAGTTGATGCTAAGTATGAGCATATCAAAACCGATAATCGTACAAGTCAGAGAATTGCTTACAAGATGTTAAAAAGCAGTGAGGATCCTGTCTTCAAAAAAATGATGGATTTTGATTACTCTTTCTATTCTGTACATAGGTATTTTACAAAAGATAATAATAACCTTGAAAATGAACTCGCAAGTAATTATGATAATTATGCGTTGGATGGCTTTAATACAAAGGAAAGAAAAGAGCTGGTTAACATCGTTGACAGCGAAAGCTATGAGCAGCTGGATCGGGATTTCTGTTTAGATGAAGTAAATCAGGATTCACCGGAGTATGAAGAAAAAAAGTTTATCAATACCTATAAGCAGTTCAAAAAGACTTATGATGGTCAGAAAGAATACTATGGCTGTCTGAGTGATATGAAGAAGAAAATCAATGAATATGCTACGCAGTTGGATGAGCTGGCTACCGGTAAGAGCAATAACTCAGTTGAGTTCATAAGAATGCATGATGCAGTAAAAAGAATGTCAGAGCTTGATATTGCTAATTCAACACCTGCAAAGATCAATAAAGCTATGGACGATGTGCAGAGGTTTACAGCTAAGTATTATAATAAGATCAAAGAAGAACACGGTGGATTTTGGAACAATGGCTCCAAACGTAAAGACCTTGCCAAGAATATCAACAGATTGGTAACAAAAACATATAATCAGATTAAGGAAAGTTCAAATATATACCTGAATGACACTGAACTTCTCCGGGATCAGTTAGCAACCGCAGAGACAAATATAAACTCCGTTAAAAAGCAGGCAACTGTGGATCTTAATGAAAAGATGGACAGCGTTGCATCAAGGTACAGTGCGATCGAGAATGATCAAGATGCATATGAAGATCTGTTAGCCGGAACAGTAATTAGTATATTGATGAGCGATTCAATAAAAGAAAGCGAGAAGCCTCAGGTTCAGGCGGCTCAAAATGCTGCTAAGTCTGCTAAAAAGAATTCCGGTAAAACAATGCAACCTGAAAATAAAAATGTTCCTTTTAAATACAGAGGTCTTAAAGCCGGTGATGTAACTAAAGATTACTTCAAAAGTGAGGTCAACAAATTGAAGACATTTGGTGCTTTTACTGCTATGATGACTGACTATCCTAATGAAATTAAAAGCTTTATGACTAATAAAGACATCAAAGGATTAAAAGAGTGTTATGAAGGCTGCAGTAAATATACAATGTTTTCAAGAAAACATCGGGATATTTTGCTTAATAGGGATAAAGAGCGGAATGAAAAAAGGCTCAATGCATTTAAGGGAGTTATAGAAAGCAAAAAGCATTCAAACTCGAAGTCAGCAATTAAATTTAAATAAATAAATAAAATTCCTGCAACCAAATGCAGGTATACAGGGTATTACTTATGAAAGCAGATGAAATGGTAAGGAAATACAGTGATATGATATACGGGGTCGCTCTCCGATATGTGAGAAACAGAACGGATGCAGAGGATGTATACTCCGATGTTTTTTACAGGTATTTTCGCAGAGAGCGCAGCTTCGATAGTGAGGAGCATCGTAAAGCATGGCTTCTCAGAGTCACTGTAAACTGCTCCAAGGAGCTTGTTATGAGCCGTGATTATCACGAGGAGTTGGATAATGATATGTTTGGCGGTGTGGAAATAACGGGAACAGCCGGAACTTCCATAGAAGACATAATTGCGCTTCGTGAGTCGCTCCCCAAGCTGAAAGATATATACAGAGAAGTATTGGAGCTTTACTATTTTATGGAGCTGTCTGTTAGTGAGATAGCTCAGATGCTGCAAAGATCAGAGGGAACGGTGAAGTCACAGCTTTATCGTGGACGAGAGGAACTTAAAAGAATGCTTTCATAGGAGGAATATATATGGATGATGAAAGACTTGATCAGATATTTGCTGACCTAGCTGAGTTTAAGCCCAGAGCCCCTTCTAAGCTGGTAAACGACATGGTGTATACCGTGAACAAGCTGGGAGAAGAAAAATTACGCCGTTTTGGAGCACCGGCGGCACAGCCGAAAATGCAGAAGAAGGCTGCACCCAGGCAAAAGATCCTTGGACAAAAGCCCCCCGGCAGAAATCTTTAAAAAGGTTGATTTTTCTTACTCAAAGGTTTTATACTTTGAAAATAAATAAATTAAAAATCTTGGAGGTTTACAAATGAATACATTAAGCAGAACATCAAAGGCAAAAAGAAAAGCTATTTCACTTATGACCGGTATTTCAATGGCATTTACACTGTTTATGACACAGATGTTTATGATGACAGCATCTGCTGCCGGAAACAATGATAATCTGGGCAAGATAACAAAGCCTATTGAGGGACTTCTCAACAGCATATTGAATGTTGCCATTCCTCTTGTAGGTGCAGTGGGTGCTATATTCTGTGTGCTTCTTGGTGTAAAATTTGCCCGTGCAGAGGAACCTCAGGAGCGTGAAAAGGCAAAACAGCACCTTAAAAACGCCATAATCGGATTTGTACTTATATTTGTACTTATCGTTGCACTTCGTCTTGCGCTGCCTATACTTACAGATTGGATGAATGATACAGCTCCCGCAAACAGCTCTTCAGCAGCTGCAACCAGTCAGGGATAATAACAGGGTGATAGAATGAAAGGCAGATCCTTTAAAAGAAAATTGAAGTTCACCGCTTTGACAGTAGCGTTGTCCCTTGCATTGCAAGGGGCACTGCTGCATGGTGATGATGTTTTTGCAGTAGATGACAGCTCAGTAATAGATACGCTGAATGATAATACTACATCCCCTCAACCTGCAACTGATCCAAAAGCTAAAACTGTAGGCGGACAAAAAGAGGATGAAGAAGAGTCAGCGGAGATCCTAAAGGACTGCTTCG
>CACZQG010000166.1 GCA_902783235.1 uncultured Ruminococcus sp. | reverse complement strand
AGTATGCCTGCATCGATTTTGTACAATCTAACGAAAAATCTGACTTCGCATCTGACGCACAATCTTTGTGCGGTATTGCCTTGAAAATAATTATTGCTTCCGGCAGGATCCGGCAGATTTGCCTGACAGGATCCTATGGACGGAAAATAAGCAGGCATACCCCGGATATTTTCAGCCGACAGGCAAGATCGGCAGGCATTCCGTGAAGGGTACAGCCAAAAGCTTATACGGCGTATGATATAAACAGATAAGTGAGGAACTGAAAAAAATATGAAACGTATACTCGTATGCGAAGATGAAGATACCATCCGTGATTTCGTGGTCATAAACCTGAAACGTGCAGGCTATGACGTTTATGACGTAAATTGCGGTGAGGATGCTCTGCGGAAATTCGTGGAGGAAAAAGGAAATTTCGACATCGTACTGCTGGATGTTATGATGCCGGGTATAGACGGCTTCACGGTATGCAAAAAGCTGCGTGAAAAAAGCTCTACACTGGGTATCATCATGCTGACGGCAAAGGCGCAGGAGATAGATAAGGTAAACGGACTTATGATAGGGGCAGATGACTATATCACCAAGCCCTTCTCCCCATCGGAGCTTACTGCCCGTGTAGATGCTATCTACAGGCGTGTGTGCATGAGCTTTATCAAGGAGGATACATCCACCGTTTTGGAATCCGGACCCTTTGTACTTAACCTGAAAAGCAGAACGGTGACCAAAAACGGCAAGGCGATAGACCTTACCCAGGTGGAATACCAGATAATGGAGTATTTCCTGAACAACAAGAATACTGCCCTTGACCGTTCCAGTATACTGGCACATATATGGGGCGACAACTACTTCGGCGATGATAAGATCGTGGATGTTAATATCAGAAGAATACGAATGAAAATAGAGGATGAGCCGTCAAACCCCAAGTACATCCTGACTATATGGGGCTACGGTTATAAATGGGATGAAGAATAATTTAAAAAAGCTGTCAGATTTTTTCAAAAAAAACAGTATACAGAAGCGTTGGCTGATAAACAATCTTGCCGTAGTTGCTGTACTGCTGTTGTTGGTGGAGATAATAAGCCTGATGCTTATACGCTCCTCTTATTACGATAGGGCAAAAAGCTCTGTCACATCAAGACTTTACAGTGTGGCAGAGACCCTCGCTTTGTGTTCACGGGAGGATCCGGGAGATGAGACGGCAGCACTGGCTTGTCTGGCGCAGACTTTTTCGGGCTTTGATGAGCCTCAGCTGCAGGTGATAGACCGTGAGGGAAAAATGATCTTGTCATCATGGGGTCTTTCCTCCGATGAAACACCGGATATGCCTGATTACCGGGAGGCTCTGGAGCAGGAAAGCGGCGAGGGAAGCTTTATCGGAGATGATAATAACGGCGAAAGGATCATCGCAGTTACAGTTTGCCTGGACGGACCGGGAGAATATTCGGCTGTAAGAGCGGTGGCATCCATGTCAAACGTGGACAGTGCCGTGTTCAGATACGCCATGATCGTTACTCTTGTGTGCATAGCAATACTGCTTGTCATTGCCATGACGGGCATACTGTTTATGAACTCAATAGTAAAGCCTATACAGCAGATAAGCAGGACCGCAAGAAGGTTTGCGAAGGGAGATTTCTCTCTGAGGATAATCAATCATTCCAATGACGAGATAGGTGAGCTTTGTACTGCCATCAATCATATGGCAGATGAATTGTCAAATGCCGATGCCATGAAAAACGAGTTTATCTCCTCCGTATCTCATGAGCTGAGAACTCCGCTTACTGCCATAAGAGGTTGGGCAGAGACTATTAGTGCTGAAAGAGATGCTGCTATTATACGCAAGGGGATCCGTGTCATACACAATGAAACAGAAAGATTGTCTCAGATGGTGGAGGAACTTCTGGATTTCTCAAAAATGCAAAGCGGTCATTTTTCTCTCCAGTTCGATACTATGGATATATTGGCAGAGCTGGGAGAGGCAGTGCTTATATATGCCGAGCGTGCAAAGATCGAGGATATAACAGTCACATATGAAGAGCCTGAGATGCTGCCCTTTGTTTACGGGGATAAAAACAGGCTGAGACAGGTGTTTATAAATATAATCGATAACGCTATCAAGTACTCCAACAGAGGAGGAACGGTGAAGATAGTAGCCGCAGAGGTCCCTTCGGGAGATATTATGGTAACTGTGGAGGACAACGGCTGCGGTATCAGTGATGTGGATATGCCTCATGTAAAGACGAAATTTTACAAGGCAAATCATACTAAAAAGGGGTCGGGTATCGGACTGGCGGTAGCTGATGAGATAATCGCTCTCCACGGCGGTACACTGGAGCTGGAAAGTGAAGCCGGAAAGGGTACAAAGGTGAGCATAACCATACCCCCGAGAAGACAGCCGGCAGCACAGTAAGAGGCTCACGGGAGCGTGCCGGTGTATTTTGCCGGTGTGTGACCATGCTGCGGATGCCTTACCCGGCTTTTGGGCGGCGCATCAGATATGCATAATCGTCAGGTGATCTTTATGCGGTGTTGTCT
>CACZQG010000165.1 GCA_902783235.1 uncultured Ruminococcus sp. | reverse complement strand
TCCTTAAATGCATAATTACCGATACTTGTAACACTGCCCAGGATAGTTATGCTTGTAAGTAACTCACATTTAGAAAATGCACCAGCACCGATACTTGTAACACTGCCCGGGATAGTTATGCTTGCAAGTGAATTACAGCTGCCAAATGCCAAGAAACCGATACTTTCAACACTGTCCGGGATAGTTATGCTTGTAAGTGACTTACAGTTACAAAATGCAACCACACCGATACTTGTAACACTGTCCGGGATAGTTATGCTTTTAAGTGACATACAGTCACGAAATGCCCACTCACCGATACTTGTAACACTGTCCGGGATAGTTATGCTTGCAAGTGATGTACAGCAATAAAATGCATAATTACCGATATTTTTAACACCGCTTGCTATTTCAACTTCTGTTATTTGAGCTTTTTGGCTATTCCACGGAGCATTACTACTTTCATAATCCGCCATATCGCCCGTTCCGCTTATGGTGAGTTTTAATGCCGACTCAGTAACATCGCCGTTGCCATTATTATATGTGACCGTTCCGCCTGTTTCGGTAAGCTTCCATGTAACCTCACTTTCGTGTCCTGCTGTTCCGCAGTTGCCGCTTGTAACATCACCCCTCGCACTCGCCGTAAGGGAAAAATCATCTATAAAATCCTGCACCGACTGCATCGGCACAGCCGCCGCAAGTGTCACCACAGACACCGCTGCGGCTAAAAGTTTCTTTAGTTTCATTAAAATTCCTCCTTAAAACGCACAAAAGCGCACCCCACAGGACAGGTTACACACCTATCCCATAGAGTACGCTTTTTTAACATATTTTATTTTGGTTGACGAAGTAGAAGCTACGATATATATATATAATCTTTTATTATACCATACTTCAGCATATTTGTCAACCCTTTCATTGTTTATTTTTTTAACAAAGCACTGTCGAAAAGCGTTTTGCCACGGCTTTATTATACCATAAATCCAGAAAAAGTCAATAGGGTTTTCCTGAACGTCAAGTTTCGTTCCCGAACGTCAATTTTTAAGCCGATAAAATTATATAAATTAACTTAATGAAAAATATTACACAAAAACCGCCGGTCATATCTGGTAAATATGACCGGCGGTTTTTTGATCAAAATATGTAATTCTACATTGTAAGAGTAAGGTTATTAAGACCAACAGAGTTTACATAATTGGCACTCTTAACGATCTTCATTACCATTCTGATACCGATATGCTGGGTGGGGTCTTCATCTCCCCTGTGAAGCTCCAGATATTTGATAGGATCGAAGTTACCGCAGTTATCCCTTATTCGCAAAGTAGGAGAACCATCTTTGATCATTACCCTTATATCTATCATATTATCCTTATTAGCATTGACAAATCCGTGCTCGGTGATATTATTGCCCATTTCTTCAATACAAAGGGATATCAGTGAGCTTACCTTATTGCTGATACCTTTTTCACGGCAGAATTTGAAGGCTGCTTCGGAAGCATCTCTTACCATCTCCGGTTCAGTAATTGAAAACTCAATGCAATCCTGTTCCTTTACTCCCAGATCAGCCGGTAATAATGAATAGGAAGCAGCCGAGAGGGAAAATCTTCCGTTTTTATAGAATACATATATGGAAACTATTATCAGAGTGAGCGACTCCCCTGCTATAAATCCCAGCCATACACCTATAATGCCAAAGAATCGGCTGAGTATGAAAGCAGAAAGAGCTGTAAGGGCAAAATTTTGAAGAACCGATATAAGCATTGAAAGCTTGACACGCTCTATACCCTGATAATAATTCTTGAAGCAGGTATTCAGCGCACATGGAACAAGGGATAATACAAATATACGCAAGCCTGTTACCGCTATATCCTCTGCTTCCGGCTTTTCCAGGAACATCATGACCATTGGCGTAGCAGCAGCCAGCACTCCAAGGGTAACTATTCCACAGATGGCTACAGCATAGATGCTCATGCTCCTCACTGTCATTTTCAGTGCTGACCTGTCTTCATCACTATAAAATATGGAAGATAAGGTAAGGGCGACTGCTGCGATTCCGGAACTGAATGAATAGCATATATTTCCTGAGGTGGATATTACCGAATATGCTGCTACCGCAATATTGCCGCCCACATCAAGCAGTATTTTATTCAAAAGCAGCGTGAGGAACACAAGGCTTATCTGATTAATAAGAGTTGGTACACCGGCTGCCACAAGATTACCGCAAACCTTGATATTCATACCTTTCAGATCAAGCTTGAAAGCACAATCCTTCTTTACAAAATAGACTATACCTATAACAAAGGCTATCAGATAGCTGAAGCTTGAAGCAAGTCCCATTCCAAAAGTGCCTGCCTTGAAAATAAAAACATTAAAGAAATCAAACAGAATATCTCCAACAGTCATTAATGCCACTGCCACAACAAGTCTCACCCTGTTACCGGATATCTGCATATAAGGCACCATTACCTGACAAGCAAGAAATGCGGGAGCACCTATAATAAATCCACGAAGATAGTCACGAGTAAGATAGAATACCTCGTTATCCGGGGTAGGTTGTCCTGCACCCAATAAAACACAAATAGGATCTGTAAATATCAAAACAACTGCAACGCCTATAGCCGCTATAGCAGCAATTATAATAACTGATGCTGTATAGCAGGCGTTTGTTCCTTCTTTATCTCCACTGCCTGTAGTTCTGCCGCACACAACCTGTACACCTGCCGAGATCATGCAGCCCAGAGCAGCGAACACAAGAAGTATAGGAGATGAAAAACCATAAGCAGACATAGAATCAATACCAAGAAAATGTCCTATCATTATACTGTCTACAAGCATACACAGCATTACGGTCATAGACGAAATTATCTGTGTAAGCAGCATTTGTTTAAAAAGCTTATTTACCATTTAATCACCCTTATTCAAGAATTTAAGTAGTATACTTATAAAAAGCGATAATACTATTATAACATAAGCAGAGAAAAAAAACAAGTTAAATCATATGTTTTTTCAAATTATTGTACAAGTTGAATAAATGCTAAATAGTAATTTTATCACACATTATTTTCTATTTGCCTTAATAATATGCAGCATTATTAATTAATAAAATTAAACAAAATCATCTTATAACTCACGACTTATGACCCCCGCCTCTTAGGCGGTGGTCATCTTAGTCTTTCAGTGGGGGAATTCATTCCCCACTGAAAGACTAAGGGGCAAATGCCCCAAGTCGTTCGTTGAATGACGGGGCGACGCCCCTTATTGAAAAATATATAGTTATCTAAAATATGTAATATGTAAAATTTAAAATATACTGATTAAGTAGGTTAATTATTTAAATGTAATTATAATTTCAGGTATGTAAAAATAGTAAGGTTTTTACAAAAAGCTATTGACTTCTGCCGGATAGTTTGTTATAATAGTATAAGCGTAATAAATAGTTTTTTTATTCTATAAGACAAAACATTATATTTTATTATTTATTGGAGGAATAGTATTATGAGTACAAACAAAAAAGCTAAAAAAACCAAAGCACCAAAAACACCAAAGGTAAAAAACAATTCACACAAAGGGCATATCCAGGTAAAGCTAATGGGAATACTTATTCCTATAATAGTCATTGCCATTGCTGCAATCCTGATCATCGTTCAATTCACTACAAAGCAGATACTGCGTGATGAAAGCGAATATCAGCTGCAAACCAGTGCAGAAAGTGCTGTAAACAGTGTTTCAGCGTGGCTCAATGAAATACTTGGAAAGCTTGATGCTCAGCGTGATGTTTTCGAGTATATGCAGATGACTCCCGAACAGCAGCTTGCATATGTTCATCACACTGCCGACCCTAACAGCAGCTGCCCCGGAGGCATTTACATTGCAACAAACAAAAAGGAAGTGTATGCAAACTGGGAAGTACCGGATGGTGATTATGATCCTACTACAAGAGGCTGGTATCAGGAAGGTCTTTCACATGATAAGTTCATATTTGGCGACGCATATTTTGATATAACTATAAACAAGATAGTTACATCTGCTACTTGTGTTCTTAAAAATCTTGACGGAACAGTCAGGGGTGTAGCTGCCGGAGATGTTCAGCTGGAAGAGATCTCAAAGATCATGTCTGACGTTAAGCTTGAAGAAAGCGGTGGGGCTTTTATGGTTGATGCCGGTGCACGAATCGTCATAGGTACATCCGATGAAAATGTTATGAGTAAATCATTTGATGAGCTTGAGGATGGTTCGATCTATTCAAAAGCTGTGGAATGGATCGATAACGGAAATGAAGGTCTACACAAAACAAATGTTGACGGCAAGACCATGTATTATTACCTGAAATGGGTGCCGGATTGCAAGTGGGCTGCTGTATTCTATGTTCCCGAAGCTGAAGTACTTGCAGATGCTAATTCTCTTACAATGAAGCTTGTTATAATTGCTGTAGTAGCTTGTGTAATTCTTGCTCTTCTCATATTCATTCTTGTTAACAGACTTATTGTGAAACCTGTAAAGAGGCTGGATAGAGCAGCACAGAGCATTGCAGACGGCGATCTGGATACTAAGGTAGACTATAAGTCCAACGATGAATTTGGAGCACTTTCAGATAATTTCGGAAAAACAGCTGCTCAGTTACATAATTATACCGAGTATATTAATGAGATCTCAAATGTGCTTAATGAGATCGCAGAAGGTAATCTTGTATTTGAACTTCAGCTTGATTACATCGGTGAGTTCAATAAGATCAAGGTCGCTCTTGATAATATTTCATCCTCACTTAATGATACAATATCTCAGATTGATACAGCTGCTCAGCAGGTATCTGTTGGATCCACTCACCTTTCAGATGGTGCACAGAATCTGAGCAGAGGTGCAACACAGCAGGCCGCTGCAGTAGAAGAGCTTTCGGCTACTATTTCTACTCTGGCAGATCAGGTACATCATAGTGCCGACACAGCAAGAGATGTAAGCAAGAATGTTAATGCTACAGCTGACGGCGTTGCTCAGAGTAATGAGAGAATGAAGCAGCTGATCAATTCAATGACAGAGATCAACAACCGCTCTATGGAAATTGATAAGGTCATCAAAATCATTGATGATATTGCATTCCAGACAAATATCCTTGCACTTAATGCAGCAGTCGAGGCAGCACGTGCGGGAGAAGCCGGTAAGGGATTTTCAGTAGTTGCAGATGAAGTAAGAAATCTTGCTACTAAATCTCAGGAGGCTGCAAGAAATACTGCCGAGCTTATAAGTGCATCCGTTGAGGCAGCTCAACAGGGCAGCAGCATAGCCGATGAAACAGCAAGAAGTCTTCTGGAAACAGTTGAAAACATCAAGTCCATTACAAACGATATAAATGGTCTTTCCACTGCTTCCGATGAACAATCGGTTTCTATAAGCCAGGTATCCGAAGGTATCAATCAGATATCAGATGTTGTACAAAACAATAGTGCGACTTCTCAGGAAACTGCTGCTTCCAGTCAGGAGCTATCAGCTCAGGCACAGCTTCTCAACCAGATGGTAGAAAAGTTCAAACTAAAATAATATGTTGAAAGCCTGCGTTTAGCGCAGGCTTTTTTATCATTAAAGAATAAAGCATATAAGTCCGCTGCATCCTTCATTAATCACTCTTTCAAGAGTTTCCTGCAGCTTCATCCGTGCATCAACCGGCATCTTGTAAAGCTTATTATGAAGTCCTTCATTCACAAGCTCATGAAGTGACTTTCCAAATATATTAGATTCCCAGATCTTCTTAGGATTTTCTTCAAATCCTGACAGCAGATACATAACCAATTCCTCACTTTGTTTTTCAGTACCTACTATAGGACTTACTGTGGTATTTATTGCTGCCTTCATCATATGAATTGAAGGAGCGGAAGCTTTAAGCTTGACTCCATATTTACCGCCTTGCTTAATTATCTCAGGTTCCTCAAGTGATAATTCGTCTATATCGGGCATAACTATGCCATATCCTGTTGCCTCAACCTCATCAAGAGCCGGCTTGAATTTCATGTATTGTTTTTTGATATTGTTCAGTTCCATTAAGACAGGCAGAAGATCACTTTCGTTTACGATCTCAATACCAGTCGTTTCACCAAGTATTTTATAGAACAGTGTCCCTTCAAGGGTGACTTGTATTGTTACACTTCCCTGCCCCAGATCTATCGCCGCTATTTTTGAATCTATTATATATTCACATTGCTTTAAACGTTCTGAAACATTTTCAGCATCTTTAACGTGTTTTATATCCTCTGCAGAGCTGCGAACAGCTGAAAATATCTCGTCTTTTAACCAATGACCCTTTTGAAGACCGGTTATCCATTTTTCCATGCGAATATTGATCTCTTTTATAGGAAAAGCAAAGAGTATCTCAGACATTATTCTATCAATATCTTTTTCATCCATATCTATACAGCTTACCGCAATAACAGAAGTCTCATATTCATCAGACAATTCCTTTGCAAGTGTCTGGGTTTCCGGAGAATCCGGATGAACACTGTTTAGTATTACTATAAACGGCTTATTGATCTCCTTCAGCTCACTAATTACCCTTTTCTCGCATTCTGCATATTCTTCACGGGGAATATCAGTAATGCTTCCATCAGTAGTAACAACCATTCCTATTGTAGAATGCTCACTGATAACCTTTTGAGTTCCCACTTCTGCTGCCATATTAAATGGTATCTCTTCATCAAACCATGGAGTTACCACCATTCTTGGTGCTTCATTTTCTATGTATCCTAAGGAACTGGGAACTATATATCCCACACAATCAATAAGCCTTACATTAAATCTTGCTCCATTATCGAGATTTACCTCAACTCCATCCTCCGGAACAAATTTAGGTTCAGTTGTCATAATTGTCTTCCCGGCAGCTGATTGAGGAAGCTCATCAATGGCTCTTTCACGTTTATAGTCACTTTCAATATTCGGTATCACCACAGACTCCATAAATCGCTTGATAAAGGTGGATTTACCTGTTCTTACAGGTCCTACAACTCCGATATAAATATCACCGTCAGTCCTTTTAGAAATGTCACTGTATATATTGTTTTCCATTTTATTCCTCCCACGCATCATACAATCGGTATAAGAAGCATACCATTATCAGTCAGTGATTCACTTTCCAGTGAATTTTCCTCCATAATAGCAGTAACAGAAGTAGAATACTTTTTAGCAATATTCCATATCTGCTCATCCTTGACACCATAGTATAGCTTTATAGCATAGTCTCCATCACGGGTGATCTTTACACTTTCATCTACTGTAATATCAGTTATCGCCTTAAAGCAAGCAGATGTGTATAGATCACCGGCAGCATATATATCAGCCTTGACAGAAATACTGTTCATATCAGTAAGATTGTAGCTGCAATCTATTCGTAGGATATTTAACTCTGCTGTACTGCTTGAAGTCATTTCGTCACAGGTGATCTCATACTCAAATGCCTGATCCTTTTCAAGAACTGATGCCATGTCATTCTCATTTTTGATCATTGCCTGACAGCATAACATACCACTGATCTTAATAGACTTGACATCATTATCCAGGGTCAGATTTATATTTTTTGCACTGCACCATACATCATATACCCCTGCTATCTCATTTCCATCATTCTCAAGAGTTATTTTGCTTTGAAACTTTTCGTTTATCATAACAGGAGGTTGGGGAGCAGCTAACTCAGCCGATGCATATTCACATGGATACGCAGTTGAATATGCGTCTGCCACAAGCTGTACCGGTATAGTTTTATACGCACAGCACCTTACATTTATCTTTAGTTCATATTTAAGTGTACGATTGTCTCCGTTTTCATCTGAAACAGGTGTTATATCACATGATACACCGTCTGCAGTAACATAACAACTAAAGGATTCATCAATCCCATCCATATCTATGATCTGACTATATGGAACAGAAAAGCTCATGGTTTCCATACCATCATTACAAGTATAGAGTATCTTTACGGTAGCATCCCCTTTTACAACAAACTTATTTGATATTATTTTGCTTTCAGCATCAGAAAGACTGATCTCTGTTCTTACTGTATCAATAAGTGCAGGTTTCGTATTTGGCAGTTCCATGTCATCATTAACAGTAAGAACTCGCTGGGATGCGATTCTTTTTGCCATATACTCTACCGGTACCTTACGTGTCTGTATATTCATACCGGAAACATCACTTATTGCCTCCTGTTTAGACTCCCCTTTGACAGTTACCTTGATCGAGACTGCACCTCTCATATCTATACGGCGTTTATTAACAACACGACAGTTGATATGATCTGATTTCGGTCTGATGCAGATATCCGGTGAATTGGGTACTTCACCTAAATCAACGCTTTTGCTGTATACCTGTCTTTGGGTTATACATTGCAGCTGATTACTGCCTTCTGCAGAGTACAGTATTTTTACATCAGCAGTCATTTCATAACTGAGTGTACTTCCACTTATGCTCTGAGATGTAATAACAGGGATAATACTGCATCTTATAAGCTTGAATATATCCGGATAATAATCCGGAAGGATATAATCAAGCTCCACACTCTGCTCCCCTACTCCGTCATATATTTTTTCATTGACGGACAGTGTCTCACGTTCGATCTTTAAATTCATTTGTTTTCCTCCTGTCTGATCAATACTGATCATCAATATTTGATGAAAAGCTGTATAAAGTCCTGTGGACTTGTCTTACTAAGTCAATTATATTAAGCGTAAATCAAAAGTATGACAAATCAAATCAAATAATATGTTGCAGCAGAAAAATATTATGTTCTGAATCCTATAAATAATAAAAACCGCCGCCTATGTAGGCAGCGGTTAAATATAACTCACGACTTATGACCCCCGCATCAATGGCGGCGGTCATCTTAGTCTTTCAGTGGGGGAATTCAATCTCCCACTGAAACCCTAAGGGGCAAATGCCCCAAGTCGTTCGTTGAATGACGGGGCGACGCCCCTTATTGAATCATATTGAGTAAACCTTTGACAAAGGTCGCAGTCGCCTCAGCGTAATCCGGAAAGATCATCATACCTTACTCAGATTTAAGGCAACACATTCAATTAACAGCTTCAAATAATATGTTTTGTAAGGAAGCTATGAAGATTCGTTACATCTGGTGCATTAATTGATCCATCGTTGTTCATATCACAATAAACATACTTTTCAACTGTCAAGCCTGATTTTACAGTTCTTTGAAGCATTAACAGATCTACAACATTTACCTTTCCATCGTCATTCATATCTCCTTTTACAGCATAGACAGGCATCCTATTCTCAGGAAGACTGTCAAGATATGTCTGAAATGGTATCCAGCCGTAAGCAGTACCCTTTGAGACGATCTTATCGCCATCATCATAATAGTCACCATCAACACATCCCGTACCTGTAACGCTTCCTTTTGCCATACAGAATGCATTTCCCTTAGCACAAGCGTAATCTGAAACAGAGTATTCGCCATATATGCAGGCACTTTCCAAAACCCGTGCATTACCGCTGATTTTCGCCCTACCCATTACCATTGCTGTGTCTTCAACATGAACATTATCATCAATGACAGCATTTTCAGCAATAACAGCATATCCGGAAATGACTGCATTTCCCGACACCATAGCATTATCTTGTACTATTGCATGATCAAGTATCTGAACATTTCCGGTTACTTTTGCATTACCCTTTACAACTGCATCAGGTGCAACATATACCGTGGAATCTACTGTTGCGTTGCTTGAAACAAGTCCTCCACCGTTAGGATGAGGAGAATATGTCTCCCATGGTGTATTATTTACAGTTACAGTTCGCTGTTTTATACTTACGCCTTCAGAGAATGTAATACTGTAAGGATATCTCTGTTTGCTTGCAAAAGGAACTTTTGACTCTGAAAACTCAGAATCAGGTCCATATGGTAAACCACTTTTTACAATGCTGTTCTGATCGGGTACAGCAATAACAGTTAAGTATTTATCAGAACCTGAAATCAACTGTACATTAATAGCTTCTCCGCTTTTAAACAGTGGAGAATATACACAATTGCCATCAGGATCCTGCTGGACTATACAAGCTCTCCAGTCAGCTCCATCTATATCCGTCAGTCCATTGAGTGTAACAGTTAATTCACTTTCATCACATTGAATAGGTACTATATTCATACCTGCATACTGAGGTGCTCTTTCATCCGGAACATAATAAGTATTATCAGAACCTGATAACGGTTTGAGCATAGTGTATATCTGCTGCCAATTCCAGGAACCGGCAGCAAGCAACTCGTTCAGCCTTGCACGATAAGCATTCCCATTTTTGAAATCCAATCCTGCCATATGCTTTGCAAAATTGCCCAGTGTTTCCTTAATATCTGCTTCAGATAATCTGTCAACAATGTCAAAAGGATACTCATCCTTCTGTCCTTGTTGCAGCATTTTCTTAACAAAACCCTTTCCATAGCCTGGCATATTATCAGGATTCTCCGTAAGGTACTGTAAAAAAGGCCATGCAGCATAATAGTCTCTTCCAAATGGGAAAGTAAAACATAGATTTTTCAAATAAGTCTCGAAGAAATCTGTTCCATGTCCTGTTTCATCAGTAGAATAATCACTGTATAAATACTGTTCTCTGAACCAGTTTCCTAATGCCTCCCACCATGCATAAGAATACTTATTGTCATTCCAACCAAGTTGATGAGCAGTCAAAACATGACCAAACTCGTGAGGAAGCACCCATGAGGGTGGATCATACTGCATGGAATCAACGCAGCAGAACATATAGGCAAAACCATCCTTATCATATGACATATATGCCCAATCATCCTGCATACCCTCAAGACCTGTACCCGATATATACACATTGGTTTTATACTCTCGTCCATCCCGAAGTGAGAGATTAGTGGACTGGGTGGGAGGTATCATTTCCAGATCGTTCATGTATACTGCCCAGCAGTTTTCAAGGTTCTGAGCATTACCCTTTAAAAACTCATCGGTTACTCTATAAGAATCTCCACTGTTACCCCATATGAATTGAAAATGCTGGGATTCATAGTAGTTGTACCCTTTAGAATAATCATAAAAAGGATCTCGCTTAGCTAAACCGTCAGCAGATACATTCAAGCTGAATAAAGGGAGTGTAGATACACACATTGTTATGGCAGTTATAACAGAGCAAAGCTTTGTTTTTATCTTTTTCATAATTACCTCACTTACATAATTCATTTATTCATTCTCGTCATATTACATAGATTTAAGGCAATACCGCACAAAGATTGTGCGTCAGATTGACCGTCAGATTTTTCGTTAGATTGTACAAAATCGATGCAGGCATACTG